>NZ_JASPFC010000004.1:0-148359 GCF_031296635.1 Actinomyces acetigenes | reverse complement strand
GGGGAGGGGACCTCGGTGTCGACCTTGTCGGTGGCGACCTCCAGCAGGGGCTCGTCGGCCTCGACGGTGTCTCCCACGGCCTTGAGCCAGGAGGAGACCGTCCCCTCGGTGACGGACTCACCCAGGGCGGGCATCTTCACGGACTCTGACATTGCTGTCTTCCTTACTCTCGTCTAGCTGGATCAGCCGTGGTTGTGCAGCGGCTTGCCGGCGAGGACCATGGCGGCCTCGCCGAGGGTCTCGTTCTGGGTGGGGTGGGCGTGGACCAGGGAGGCGACGTCGTCGGCGTCGGCCTCCCAGGACACCATGAGCTGGCCCTCTCCGACCTGCTCTCCCATGCGGGCACCGATGGCGTGGAAGCCCACGATGGGGCCGTCCTTGAGGGAGACGAGCTTGACGAAGCCCTGGGTCCCCAGGATCTGGCTCTTGGCGTTGCCTGCCACGTTGAACTCGGCGGTGGTGATGTTGTCCTTGCCGTGGATCTCGGCGGCCTTGGCCTCCGACAGCCCCACCGAGGCGATCTCGGGCTCGCAGAAGGTGACCTTGGGGACCAGGACGTCGTTGACCGGCGTGGGGTCCAGGCCCGCGATCTTCTCCGCCACGACAATGCCCTGGGCGAAGCCGCGGTGGGCGAGCTGGACGCCGGGAACGATGTCGCCCACCGCCCACACGCCGGGGACATTGGTGCGGCCGTATTCGTCGGCCAGGACGAAGCCGCGGTCCATGGAGACCCCGACCTCCTCGTAGCCCAGGTTGGTCGTGGCCGGTCCGCGGCCCACGGCGATGAGGAGGACCTCGGCCTCGTGGGTCTTGCCGTCCTGGGTGCGCACGGTCACCCCACCGTCGTGGCGCTCAACCGACTCGAACATCGTGTTGGTGCGGAAGGTGATCTTGCGCTTGCGGAAGGCACGCTCGAGCTGCTTGGAGATCGCCTCGTCCTCGTTGGGCACCAGGTGGGGCAGCCCCTCGATGATGGTGACCTGGCTGCCCATGGAGGCCCAGGCCGAGGCGAACTCCACCCCGATGACGCCGCCGCCCAGGATCACTGCCGAAGCGGGGACGTGGTCCATCTCCAGGGCCTCCTCGGAGGTGATGACGCCTCCGGAGATCTCCTGCCCGATGGTCTTGGAGTAGGAGCCGGAAGCGAGGATCACGTTGCGGCCGGTGATGCGGCGACCGTCAACGTCGACGGCGTCGGCAGCAACCAGACGTCCCCAGCCCTGGATCAGGTCGATGCCCCGCGAGGAGACCAGGCCCTCAAGGCCCTTGTGCATCCGCGAGACGATGCTGTTCTTGTACTTCTGGACTCCCGGCATGTCCACGCCCTCGAAAGCGGCCTTGATGCCCACCGTGGCGGCCTCGCGCACGGCATCGGCGGTCTCGGCGGCATGCAGCAAGGCCTTGGTGGGCACGCAGCCGCGGTGGAGGCACGTGCCCCCCAGCTTGTCCGCCTCGATCAGGGCGACCTTGAGGCCCAGCTGGGCGCCACGCAGGGCGGCAGCGTAGCCCCCCGATCCCGCGCCCAGAATGACCATGTCGTAGACGGTCTCTGTCACGAACTCACTCCTTGTTGCTTGGTCATGTCGCCCACGGAGGGCGGCTCGGCACGGGGCCATTGTTCCATCTGAAGAGGGCGTACAGGAGCCAGGGGGGTTGCTGTTGAGGGACCAGAGTCCTGAAAACGGGGTGAGACGCATCACTGTACATGGGCGGTACTGACAACGAACCGTGCCGGGGCGTTTACGCAAGGCCCCGGCACGGGTGCCGTCGACCCGTCTCCGACGAACGAGGGTTCAGGAAAGGATGCTGACCTCGGCGGACAGAGAACGGAGCAGCTCCACCAGAGTGGAGACCCCCATGCCCGTCCCGCCGGTCGGAGTCAGTCCCCAAGGCGAGGAGTCGTTGTAGGCGGGGCCTGCGATGTCGAGGTGGGCCCATGGCCGCCGCCCGACGAACTCGCGCAGGAACAGCCCGGCCGAGAGCATCCCGCCGGCGCGCGAGCCGACCTTGGTGTTGCGCAGGTCGGCGAAGGGCGAGTCCAGGGTGGCACGCAGGTGCGCGGGCAGCGGCATCGGCCAGAAGGACTCTCCCGCCCGCTGCGCCGCGGCGACGACCTCCTCTCGAAGGTCCGGTGTCCCCATGACGGCGGCCACGTGATCGCCCAGGGCCACGATCTGCGCCCCGGTGAGGGTGGCCACGTCCAGGACGGCATCGGGCTCCTCCGTGACGGCCCGGGCCAGGGCGTCGGCCATGACCAGGCGGCCCTCGGCGTCGGTGTTGGTCACCTCCACGGTGGTGCCGTCGAACATCGTGATGACATCGCTGGGGCGCTGGGCGTCGGCCCCGGGCATGTTCTCGGCCAGCGCCAGCCACGCGGTGACGCGGATCGGAAGCGCCAGGCGCGCGGCCGTGACGATGGCGCCCAGCACGGTGGCGGCCCCCGCCATGTCTGACTTCATCTCCGGCATGGAGGAGGCCGGCTTGAGGGACAGGCCGCCGGAGTCGAAGGTGATGCCCTTGCCGATGAGGGCGACGTGCTTGGGGCGGCCGGCTGCGCCGTCGCCCTCGGCCTGTGAACTCGCCCGCCCGCCGGCGGCCTCGGCTGCATGCACCGGCGACCACTCCAGACGGACCAGGCGCGCCGGGTGCACCGAGCCCTGAGCCACGCCGAGGATCCCCCCGAAGCCCTGCTCGACCAGTGCCGGGGCGTCCCAGATCTCTACACGGATGCCGGCCGCCTGCCCGGCTGCGCGGGCCCTCTCGGCGAAGACCTGCGGAGTCAGTCGGTTCGGCGGCTCGTTGACCAGATCCCGGGTCAGCGCCGTGGCCTGGGCCAGCGCCAGTGCTCCCGCCATCGCCTCCTGCCCCTCGGGGGTGTCGGCCAGGGGGGAGACGATGAAGATGCTCTTGAGCGGGGAGGTCCACTTCGAGGTCTTCTCCTGGCCGGGGCGGTCCTCGTTCTTCGTCGCGCTCCAGGAGTAGGCGCCCAGAGCGGCTCCGTGCACGACGGCGGCGAGCTGCTCCTCGCAGAGCGCGGGCAGTGCCAGGACCGCGGAGTCGGTCCCGGCCAGTGCTCGGGTGGCGCGTCCGGCGGCCCGGCGCAGGAGACCGGTCTGGTCGTAGCCCAGTGCGGCCTCGTCGTCGGTGATGACGGCGAGCGGGTCGGTGTCGGCCCAGCCTGTTCCGACGCCGACCACGAGGATCGTCGCCGGTCCCCGGTAGTCCTGGCCGGTCACCGAGGAGGAGGGCAAGCGCACCACGGAGTCCTGGGCGCCTGAGAAGCCCAGAGACGGCAGCAGGGTCACGAGTGCGTTGATGTCCAGGTCCTCCAGGGCGGTGCTCGAGGGCGGCTGGAGGCCCTCCAGGAGGATCTCGGGTGCCTCGGCCTCGTCCCGGCCCGGCGCTGCGGCCAGGACGAGCACGTCGGCCTCGGTGCCGGAGGCGTCATCAGGCCCGACTCCGGACGGCGCATCGGATCCGCTGCCCGTGGCGGTGGCACCGTCGGTATCGTCCTCCTGGGCCTCGGAGGTCTCCTCGTCGCCGTCGGAGTCCTGCTTCAGGACCTGCTCGGCGGCGTCGGTATCTGTCGAGCCGGCTCCGTCCCTGGCGGCGGGAGCCTCGGAGCTCTCGGTCTCCTCGACCGTGTCGACCTCGGCCTGACTGCTGAGGTCGGTATCCTTGCGGTCATCCTCCGCCGAGGCGCGTGCGTTCAGGGATTTGGTCAACTTAATGGTGCTCACGTTGTGAATAGTAACGTTCTGGCATTGGTTGGAGGTTGAACCGGTGCTGCGCGTGCCGAAGGTCATCACATGGAAAGGTCGTTCCTCATGGACGAGCGCTCATCGGTACGTCCGGTTCAGGACACCCGTCGTCCCGCGTACGGGTGGGGGCGGATCCTGGTCGGCATCTTCGCCGTCTTCGGGGCGGTCGTTCTTGTCCCCTCCCTGACGACGCTGCTGAGAAGCCCCGATGAGGAGCCCGCGGTCTGGTCCCTCAACCTGCTGGGGGGCGGCCTGTACATCCTGCTGGCCGTCTGCGTGGCCCACAACGGGCGCCGGATGCGCAACATCGGCTGGATGTGCCTGGGGGCACTGGCCACCATGGCGGTGCTCATCGGCATCCTCACCCTGCCCGCCTCCTCGCCCGGCGAGCTCAACGACTCGGTGTGGGCCCACTGGGGCCGGTCCCGGTGCTACCTGCCGGCGATCCTCCCGGTGGTCGCCGCTGCGTGGATGTGGATGTCCGACCCCCGGCGCATCGTGGCCAATGCCGAGCGCATCACCGAGCTGTCCGACACCCTCACCGAGAGCATCACCGAGAAGGCGCGGGCGGTTCAGGAGGGCCGGACTCACAAGACTCCGCGCAGTGGTCGGGATCGGTGAGGCGCTACGGCGTGCCCTGAACGGCTTCTGAGCGCGTCGAGCCCCGGCGGACTCTTATCGGCGCCGGGAACGGCGCGAGCTGCGCGGGCTGATTCGGCTGATGCGGCTGATCCTTCCGATTCTGCGCGGAGGAACGGAGCGGGAGTGCCACTTGTCCTGAAGCCGTGAGCCCCAGGAGGTGTAGGTGGCGGCGGCTGCACGGGCCTGCGCCTGGACCTCGTAGAGCCGTTCGACGACGATCCTGTGGGACACCCAGCCCACCAGCTCCTCCGCACCGGAACCGGCGGCGCGGGCAACCACCGGAAGCCCCTCCAGGCGGGTACCGGTCAGGGCCTGAAGCACATCGGTCGCCTCGTCCTCGCAGTGCAGACGGTCGCGGACCAGCGACAGGTCCGCCAGCGTCGCCGGCCGGGCAGAGGCGTCGTCGGACTCGTCGCTCAGGATCGTTCCGGCGAGCTGAGCGGCCGTCACACAACCAAGCAGCTCGCCGGTGCCGTCCTGTCCGCCGGCGACTACGGGCAGGGCTGAGATGCCACGCCGGCTCATCACGGAGGCGGCCTGGCTGAGCGGCGCCGTGGCCTGGAGCACGTCGGGCGGGTCCACCATGAGCCGGGAGGCGTGGGTGCGCCCCAGGAGCGTGGTGGCCATCGGGTCCTCGACATCCTCTCCGCGACGACGCAGCTCCTCGGTGAACAACGTGCCGCGTGACAGGAACCTGCTGATGAAGGTAGCCAGTACCGTGGCCAGCATGAGGGGCACCAGCAGCGCGTGCTGCCCGGTCATCTCGATGATGAGCAGGACCGCCGTCATCGGGGCGCGAGCCGCACCGGCGAAGACCGCTCCCATACCGATCACCCCGAAGACCCCGGCGGCCGGCGCGTAGCTGGGAGCCACAAGGGTGCCGAAGGCCGCGCCGAGCGTCCCACCGATGAACAGGGACGGGGCGAACACCCCGCCGATGAAACCCATCCCCAGGGTCAAGGAGGTCGCCAGCATCTTGGCCACGCACAGCACCAGCAGCAGCGTCAGGGCGTAGCGTCCCGCCAGCGCCCGGTTGAGAGTGGCTGACGACTCGCCGTACATCTCGGGCAGAATCAGGAGAGTCGCACCGACCGCGAGCCCGCCGATGCCCGGACGCGCCCAGATCGGAACGCCCAGCCGCTGCCAGGCGCGGGTCAGGGCGTCGAGGATGACGAAGCGAAGACGCATGAAGCCGATACCGACGCCCCCGCCCACGACTCCCAGCAGCGCGACCCAGCCCAGCTGGGCATCGCCGGACAGATCCAGGTAGGGAAGCGACAGCGACAGCGTCGTCCCCAGCAGGTGGTGCGACAGGACCGTCGAGGAGACACAGGCCAGGACAATGACGATGAAGGCGTCGGCGCTGAAGCCCATGAGGATGACCTCCAGGGCGAAGAAGGTCCCCGCCAGCGGCGCGTTGAAGGCGGCGGCGATGCCGGCGGCCGTCCCGGCGGCCGCCAGGTGACGGATCGAGGACCTGGGCAGCCGCAGCCCCCGTCCGATGATGTTCGCCGTCGACGCGCCCAGCTCGGCGATCGGCCCTTCCGGACCGACCGAGCCTCCGCCGCCGATCGTCAACGCGGCCGACGTCGTCGCGGCCAGAGCCGGCAGGGGCACCATGGTGCCGTCGCCGTGGCGAGCCGACCAGATGACGCCGGCCACCCCGTGGCCCGTGGGGGTGTGGCCCAGTCGGGACATTAATGGTCCTGTCAGGAGACCGGAGAGCACCGGGGCGACCAGGACGAACCAGGTCCCCAAAGGCGCCAGGAGCCCAACCGAGGGCCCCATCGACACGGTGTAGTCGTCAGCTCCGCTCAGCAGCCGGGACCAGGCGTCGATCCCCAGCCGGAACAGCACCGCCCCCAGGCCCGAGGCGAGCCCTACCAGCACTGCCAGGATGTAGAGGCCGAAACGATGATGGCGGAAGAGGCTGCCTGTGCGCCGCGACAGGGGGCCAGACAGCTTCTTCCACACGCGATCCATCAGTGCAGGTTCTCCACCTTGACCGTGAAGGTCTCCTCCTCACCCCGCCCGTCGGCCTGGGAGGAGGCTGCGCCGATCCTCCACACCTGCCGGTAGAAGCTGAGCTCAGCCTCATAACGCCGCCGGATGTTCGCTGCCAGACGGAAGCCATGGCCCTCGCCCTGGAAAACCTCCAAGGCCACCGGTGCGCCGGCCTCCTTGAGGGCCTCGTACATGGCGGTGGCCTGCTCGGCCGGGACGATCGGATCCTCCGAGCCCTGGATGAGCAGCAGCGGAACGTTGATGTCCTCGATGTGGTTGATGGGGCTGCGCTCATCGAGTACCGGGTCGTCGATGTCCTGGGTGCCCACGAGCTGGCCGATGTAGTGCGACTCGAACTTGTGGGTGGTGCGCACCAGCCTCTTGAGATCGGTCACGCCGAAGCAGGAGCTGGCCGCCGTGAACACCGAGGAGCGGGTGATGGCCGACAGCACCGTGAAGCCCCCGGCCGAACCTCCACGGATCGCGATACGGCGTGGGTCCACGAGCCCGGCGTCAACCAGGTGCTGGGCCCCGTTGACACAGTCGTCGACGTCGTAGACGCCCCATTTGCCCTCCAGGGCCTTACGGTAACCCGTCCCGTAGCCCATGGAGCCGCGGTAGTTGACATCCAGGTAGCCGAAGCCCCGACTGGTCCAGTACTGGATACGCAAGTCGTAGCCGGGGACGGCCGTGGCCGTCGGCCCGCCGTGGACGTTGACGATCAGCGGCGCCAGCTCGCCGTCGGGGCCCGTGTGGGAGGCCGAGGTCGGCGGGTAGTAGAAGCCGTGGGCGGTGGCGCCGTCGCTCGTGGGCCAGGAGACCGGCTCGGGGAAAGACACTCCGGCCCCCTCAGGCACGAACTCGCCCGAGCCGCGCAGCACCTGCACGGTGCCGTTCTTGACCTCCACGATGCTGGGCATCGACATCTCGTTGGAGGCCAGCATGACGACGCGACCCGCGTTGGAGGCGACGTTGCCGATCGGCTGCCACCCCACGTTCCACTCCTCGAGCTCCCCGTTGGCGAGCTTGATGGTCCCCAGGTGCGAGATCGCGTCATGGGCCCATGAGGTGATGATGTGCTCGGAGTCGAGCACGTCGAAGGAGTGCGGCCCCAGCTGCCAGGCCGGGTTGGTGAAGGTGGCCTCGGCCGGGTGCAGGGGCCGGGTGCGCAGCTTCTCCGACCAGCCGGCGCGGTTGGTGCCGCGCACCGGGAAGCCCTCGGTGCGGTAGAGGTTCCAGAAGCCCGAGGCGTTGGAGCCGTGCACCAGCTCGCACTCCTCGGTCCAGCGGGGCTCGGAGACCGAGTGCCCGTCGCCGCCATCCACCCGCGTCTGCTCGCCGAGAGTCCCGTCCTGGCCGAGGTCTCCCACGTGCAGGCAGGCGTTGTCCCACGGCATCCCCGGGTGGTCCCAGGTGATCCAGGCCAGGTGCTCGCCGTCGGGGGACAGCGTCGGGGCGACCACGAAGTCCGTACCCGACACCAGCGTGCGCACGCGGGAGTCATCGCGGGCGGCCGAGCCGTCCAGAGGAATCGCCACCAGGGTGTTCACGGCCTCGCCGTCGCCTCGGTGGTCCTCGCGGACGGCGTAGACCAGTCCCCGGCCCGTGTCGACCTCCAGGTCGCCGTGTCGTACGTCGCCGTAGATCGTGAGCGGGACCAGGCCGCGCATGCGGTGCGTCACGTCGTACCGGTAGAGGCGCCCGTCCCCGGCGTGCGAGACAACGATGATCCCACTGTCGACGGCGTAGGCCCGCCCTCCGTACTCGTGCACCCGGGTGCGCACATCGACCAGCTCGTCGGCGGGCGTCAGCGGAAGCACCTCACCGATCTGGCCGTCGCCGTTGCGGCGAAGCAGCACGTTGCGGCCCGCCTGCGAGGCGCGCTGCTCCACCCAGTAGGTGTCTGCGCCGTCTACACGGACCTGGGAGAGCAGGACCGTCCGGGTCGTGATGGTGCCTGGAGTGATGGGCGAGGGCCAGGTACCGAAAGGGGCTGTGGTGCTCATGGTTCCTCCTGGAAGGCAGTCCTAAGGGGCGGTCGGGCGATCGGAACGACGCCGTGGAGCGGTGGGCGCGGACGGCTCGACACCCAAGGCATACAGTACGTGCTCAGTCGTGACCCGCGTGACACGCGGCCGCACAGTGGCCGGCGCGGCGCTATGCCGAGCGCCCTTGGACCGCTCAGGAGCGTCTATCCGGGGAGCCGTGCACGGTCACCGGGTCGGGGAAGGTCGGGGAAGGGGCCGCGTCAGGTGAGTCAGGTGACACCTGCGCCGCGTCAACGGCTACCCTGTTCCGAGTGCCGCTCGGCGACCCGCCGGCTTGCTCATGAGCGACACAAACGACTCGTCACCACCTTCCTCAAGGAGGCGCACCGTGCCAGCAGCTGCTGAGCGCCCTGGAGGGCCCACCGGCAAGGCGCTCCTGCCCTGCGTGCGCAAGCCCGCCGACCTCGATCGGCTCACCAGCGAACAGCTGGTGATGCTCGCCTCGGAGATCCGCCAGTATCTTGTCGCCTCAGTGGCGCGCACCGGCGGCCACCTCGGCCCCAACCTCGGCGTCGTCGAGCTGACGATCGCACTGCACCGGACCTTCCGCTCACCGCGGGACACCATCGTGTTCGACACCGGGCACCAGGCCTACGTCCACAAGCTGCTCACCGGCCGTCAGGACTTCACTCATCTGCGGGAGCGGGGCGGCCTGTCCGGCTACCCGTCGCGCGCCGAGTCCGTCCACGACGTCGTGGAGAACTCCCACGCCTCCACCTCCCTGTCCTGGGCTGACGGCATCGCCCGGGCCAACCACCTGCAGGGCCACGACGAGCGCCACGTCGTCGCCGTCATCGGGGACGGGGCCATGACCGGGGGAATGGCCTGGGAGGCCCTGGACAACATCGCCGACTCCTCGGATCGCCACCTGGTCATCGTCGTCAACGACAACGGCCGCTCCTACGCCCCCACCATCGGGGGACTGGCCCACCACCTCGACGCACTGCGCACCAATCCCGGCTACGAGCGCGTCCTGTCTGGGATCAAGCGCACCCTCCTGTCGCAGGGCGTCCCCGGCCGGGCCGCCTTCGACGCCCTGCACGGCCTCAAACAGGGGCTCAAGGACGTCCTCGTCCCCTCGGCCTTCTTCGAGGACCTGGGGATCAAGTACACCGGCCCGGTCGACGGCCACGACATCACGGCCGTCGAGTTCGCCCTCACTCGCGCCCGCGAGTACGCCGAACCGGTCATCGTCCACGTCATCACCGAGAAGGGGCGGGGCTACACCCCGGCCGAGGAGCACGTCCCCGACCGCTTCCACGCCGTGGGGAAGATCCATCCCGAGACCGGCTTGCCGGTGGTGGCCGAGCGCTTCGGCTGGACCGCCGTCTTCGCCGAAGAGATCCTCTCCCTGGCCCGCGGTGACAAAAGGATCGTCGGGGTCACCGCCGCCATGCAGGCCCCGGTGGGTCTCCAGCCCCTGGCCGATGCGATGCCTACGCGGGTCGTCGACGTCGGCATCGCCGAGCAGCACGCGCTGACCTTCTCCGCCGGGCTCGCCTTCGCCGGCATGCACCCGGTGGTGGCCCTCTACGCGACCTTCCTCAACCGCGCCTTCGACCAGGTGCTCATGGATGTCGCCCTGCACCGGGCGGGAGTGACGATCGTCCTGGACCGGGCCGGAATCACGGGAACCGACGGGGCCAGTCACAATGGCATGTGGGACATGGCACTCCTGGCGCACGTTCCGGGCCTGCGCCTGGCAGCCCCCCGCGATGAGGCGACGCTGCGCGAGAGCCTGCGCACGGCCGTGAGCATTGACGACGCCCCCACCGTCGTGCGCTATCCCAAGGGCGCGCTGCCCGAGCCATTGACCGCGTTGCGCCGCCTCGGTTCGGGAGAGGAGGACCCAGGGCGCGGTGAGGAACCGGCCCACGAGGACGCCTGGCCGGCCCCCTGTGCCTTCGACGTCGTCGACGTCCTGCTCGAGAGTCTGCGGCCGACTGGCGCCGCGCGCATCCTGCTGGTGGGGGTGGGCGCCATGGCCGCCGAGGCCTATAAGGCCGGCCGGCTCCTCCAGCAGGAGGGCCGCGCCGTCATCGTGGTGCATCCGCACTGGGTCATCCCGGCTCCGGCTCCTCTCGTGGCGGCCGCCGCAGACGTCGATGTCGTCGTCGTGGTCGAGGACGGGCTGGTCGACGGGGGTATCGGTTCCCAGCTGCGTGACGCGGTCGAGGAGTACCAGGCCGCCCGCAGCGGTACAGGAGGCTCGCCGGTCTTCCGCCGCATCGGTATTCCCCGACGGTTCGTTGACACGGCCACCCGCGCTCAGCTGATGGAGGACTTCGGCATGCGCGCGGTCGATATCGCCCAGGCGGCCCGCAGAGCGGCCGACGGCGTCGCAGGTGCCCGCACCGACCAGGACCTTGGGGCCGAGTAGGGAACGAGTAGGGAGGCGGAGACGGCATCTCGGCTCCGGTTCCCGGCCGGGGGCCCGGAGCCGTTGGGACACCTGTCCTAATCGCCTTGGTCGGACGACGTGCGCAGAACGCGGCTCCATTCGTCTCCGTTGCCGAAGGCCGGACGGGGTTATCGGCCGGGGACGCACTTCCTTCCAGAGGGTCGATATAAGGACTTATGTCCTGGATTGCGGTGGCGTTGATCGGCCTGTGAGTCATCTAACCGACTCTTCTTGGGACCAGTGGCCCACAAGCCATCCTTTGGGTTCTAGTCTGAGACCGACGGCGCGCCGATGTGCCGCCTCGCCTCACAAGGGCGATCGCAACCGGGTGGCTCTCCGGTCACCCACATGAGGAGGGCACGGATGACCACTGAGGTCACAACATCTGCCACCACGGCGAGCGGCAATGACGCCTGGGAGGGCTTTGTCACCGGACCGTGGACCGAGGACATTGACGTCCGCGACTTCATCCAGCGCAACTACACCCCCTACGACGGTGACGCCTCGTTCCTTGCCGGCGCCACGGACAAGACCCTGCGCCTGTGGGACACCCTGGAGAAGAACTACCTCTCCGAGGAGCGCAAGGTCCGCATTCTCGACGTCGACACCCACACCCCCGCTGACATCGACGCGTTCCCGGCCGGCTACATCAGCGAGGATGACGACGTCATCGTTGGCCTGCAGACGGACTCCCCGCTGCGCCGTGCCATGATGCCCAACGGCGGCTGGCGCATGGTGGAGACCGCCATCAAGGAGGCGGGCAAGGAGGTCGACCCCGAGGTCAAGAAGATCTTCACCCGCTACCGCAAGACCCACAACGACGCGGTCTTCGACATCTACACCCCGCGCATCCGCGCGGCGCGCTCGAGCCACATCATCACCGGCCTGCCCGATGCCTACGGCCGTGGCCGCATCATTGGTGACTACCGCCGTGTGGCGCTCTACGGCGTCGACTTCCTCATCGAGCAGAAGCAGAAGGCCAAGGACGCCGTGGCCGACGAGCCCTTCTCCGAGCACTGGGCCCGCTACCGCGAGGAGCACTCCGAGCAGATCAAGGCGCTCAAGAAGCTCAAGGTGATGGCCGCCTCCTACGGCTACGACATCTCCGGCCCGGCCAAGAACTCCCATGAGGCGGTCCAGTGGACCTACTTCGCCTACCTGGCCTCCGTGAAGTCCCAGGACGGTGCCGCCATGAGCATCGGCCGCCTGTCCGCCTTCCTGGACATCTACTTCGAGCGGGACCTGCGCAACGGGGTCATCGACGAGTCCCGCGCCCAGGAGCTCATCGACAACATCGTCATGAAGCTGCGCATCACGCGCTTCCTGCGCACCATCGACTACGACCAGATCTTCTCCGGTGACCCCTACTGGGCCACCTGGTCGGACGCCGGTTTCGGTGAGGACGGCCGTGCCCTGGTCACCAAGACCTCCTTCCGCCTGCTGCAGACCCTGCGCAACCTCGGGCCGGCCCCGGAGCCGAACATCACGATCTTCTGGGATGAGAACCTGCCGCAGGGCTACAAGGACTTCTGCGCCCTCATCTCGATCACGACCTCCTCCATCCAGTACGAGGCCGACGAGCAGATCCGTGAGCACTGGGGCGACGACGCCGCGATCGCCTGCTGCGTGTCCCCGATGCGCGTGGGCAAGCAGATGCAGTTCTTTGGCGCTCGCGTCAACTCCGCCAAGGCCCTGCTCTACGCCATCAACGGTGGCCGTGACGAGATGACCGGCAAGCAGGTCGTCACCGGTCTGCCCGGCATCGAGGGCGATGGCCCCCTCGACTTCGATGAGGTCTGGGACAAGTACGAGAAGATGCTTGACTGGGTGGTGGCCACCTACGTCGAGGCCCTCAACATCATCCACTACTGCCACGACCGCTACGCCTACGAGGCGATCGAGATGGCGCTGCACGACTCCGACATCGTGCGCACCATGGGCTGCGGCATCGCAGGCCTGTCGATTGTGGCCGACTCGCTGGCGGCCATCAAGTACGCCAAGGTCACCCCGGTTCGCGACGAGACCGGCCTGGTGGTCGACTACGTCACCGAGGGCGACTTCCCGATCTACGGCAACGATGACGACCGCGCCGACGACATCGCGGCCACCGTGGTCCACACGATCATGTCGAAGATCAAGGCCCAGCCCTTCTACCGGGATGCCATCCCGACGCAGTCGGTGCTGACGATCACCTCCAACGTGGTCTACGGCAAAGCAACCGGCTCCTTCCCCTCGGGGCACCAGAAGGGCACCCCCTTCTCGCCCGGAGCCAACCCGGAGAACGGGATGGACACCCACGGAATGGTCGCCTCGATGCTCAGCGTCGGCAAGCTCGACTACAACGACGCTCTCGACGGCATCTCGCTGACCAACACGATCACCCCGCAGGGACTGGGCCGCACTCTCGACGAGCGCGTCGCCAACCTCGTGGGCATCCTCGACGCCGGCTTCGTCCCCGACGACTGCGCCGAGATCTGATCGAGCTGCTCGCCCGGCCGATCACACCGCAGCAATTTCTCACACATCGATAACATCACCTCAGAAAGGGGCCATCATGGCCACGTACGAAGAGCGCCTCGCCTCCATGAAGGCACAGCGTCAGGACAACGGCGGCGTCAAGGGCCTGTACCACGCCAACATCAACGTCCTGGACCGCAACACCCTCGAGGACGCGATGGAGCACCCGGAGAACTACCCGAACCTCACGGTTCGTGTCTCCGGCTACGCCGTCAACTTCGTCAAGCTGACTCGCGAGCAGCAGCTTGACGTTCTTCACCGCACCTTCCACTCCCAGGCCTGAGCCCTGGAGCACGGCGAGCGGTCATGACGCAGGCCACGACGACCGTGCGCGACGGCGGTCGGGACCAGGATTTCCTGGCCCCGGCCGCTCGCTTGCGCGGTGCGGGTATCGGCGGGCTCGAGGAGCTGACGGATCTTCAACGCTCGGAGCGCCTGGCCCGGATGCGCGATGGCGACCTGGGCTCGATCCACTCCTGGGAGCTCGTGACCGCGGTGGATGGTCCCGGCACGCGGATGACGGTCTTCCTCAACGGATGCCCCCTGCGGTGCCTGTACTGCCATAATCCCGATACCTTCCTCATGAAGGACGGGGAACCTGTGGAGGCGTCGGAGCTTCTCCGCCGCATGCGCCGCTACCGGGGGGTGTTCCGCGCATCCAAGGGCGGGATCACGCTGTCGGGCGGTGAGGTCCTCATGCAGCCGGCTTTCGCGGGCAAGCTCCTGGCCGGGGCCAAGAAGATGGGCATCCACACCTGCATCGACACCTCAGGGTTCCTGGGCGCCAATGCCAGCGATGAGATGCTCGATGACATCGACCTGGTCCTGCTCGACGTCAAGAGCGGTGACGAGGAGACCTACAAGAAGGTGACGGGGCGCTCCCTGGCTCCGACCATCACCTTCGGGGATCGTCTGGCGGCTAAGGGGATCGAGATCTGGGCCAGGTTCGTGCTGGTTCCAGACCTGACGGACGACCCTGAGAACGTCCACAATGTGGCCCGGATCATCGAGCGCTGGGGCTCGGTCAGCCGTGTCGAGGTGCTGCCCTTCCACCAAATGGGTACCGACAAGTGGGACGCCTTGGGACTGACGTACCAGCTTCGTGACACCAGGCCCCCGGAGCCGGAGCTGGTGGAGTCCACTCGCGCCATCTTCCGTTCCTACGGTTTCGAGGTTCACTGAGGCCTGCGCAGGCCACTGGTTTCTCGAG
This sequence comes from Actinomyces acetigenes, assembly GCF_031296635.1. Classification (NCBI taxonomy): domain Bacteria; kingdom Bacillati; phylum Actinomycetota; class Actinomycetes; order Actinomycetales; family Actinomycetaceae; genus Actinomyces; species Actinomyces acetigenes. The sequence goes on along the minus strand of NZ_JASPFC010000004.1, from coordinate 133,776 downwards.
CCGAGCTCCTTGGCGAGACTTCCGTCGTGCGCCGTCCACGTCACCGTGGGCGGCGCACTGTGGTAGGCGCCGGGTGGGCGACCTGTCAGCCCAGTGCTGCCGCGAGGGCGGGGGAGGCCTGTTCGATCTGCCACGGTCTGGCTCCCATGGCGGCCAGGCGCTCACTGATCTCCTGAGCGGTGATTCTGCTGGTCCGTCCGGCCTCGATCTCCTCGCCGAGGTCCCAAGCCAGGTGACGTTGGCACCCGGGGGTCAGGAGGAGTTCCTGGGGCACGCGGATTTCCTCAGCGTGCCGCCTGATGGCGCCGCGTACGTCGGTGAGCAGCTCGGCGGCCGCGGCGTGGTGGCGCTGCCACGTGCGCGGGTGGGGGAGCTCGCCGGGCGCCAGTGGCGCGCGGGTGGGGGGAAGCTCGTCGTCGGGCAGCTCCAGGGCGCGTTCGATGGCTCTCCACCAGCGTTCTTGGTTCTGGCGGGCCTGGCGGGAGGAGAACTCCTTGAGGGCGCTCATCTTGCGTCGTGATCGGGGCCGGGCGACGGCGGCGGCGACGAGTGCCTGGTGGGGCAGGACCTTGGAGGGGGTGCGGTCGAGCTCTGCGGCCAGCTGCTCGCGCGAGTTCCACAGCTCGCGCAGGATGGCCAGTGAGCGGGGGGAGCGTACAGCGCTTCCTGCTCGTGGGGTCTTGCGCCATGGGTCGACCTTGGCCGGCCTGGCCGGTTTGGTGCGCACGTGCTCGAACTCCTGGGCGGCCCACTGCTCCTTGCCGGCTGTTTTGAGCTCAGTGGCCAGGGCGTTGCGCAGGTCGATGAGCAGCTCGACGTCGAGGGCGGCGTAGGTGAGCCAGGAGGTGGGCAGGGGCCGGGTGGACCAGTCCGCTGCCGCGTGGTCCTTGGCCAGGCGCAGTCCCAGTGTCTCCTCGATGACGGCGCCGAGCCCCACGTGCTGGCGGCCCAGGAGGCGGGCTGCCAGTTCGGTGTCGAACAGGGAGGCGGTCTTCAGGCCGAGCGCAGTCAGGCAGGGGATGTCCTGGTCGGCGGCGTGGAGGATCCACTCGGGTCCGTCGAGGGCTGTGGCCAGCTCGGTCAGGGGCCCGGTGGTGACCGGGTCGATGAGAAAGGTGCCGACGCCGTCTCGTCGGAGCTGGATGAGATAGGCGTCCTGTCCGTAGCGGAAGCCGGAGGCCCGTTCGGCGTCGACGGCGACGGGGCCCTGACCTCCCGCCAGGAGCCGAGCAGCTCGGTTCAGCTGGGTGGGGGTGGCGGTGATCTCGGGGAGCCCGTCCCGGGGGTGGGGGTAGTCGACGATGTTGTGCGGGCTGATGGGGTGGTCCGTCGTCCCGGGGGGGACGGCTGGGCGGGGCACGGCCGAGGACACGGCTGGGCGGGGCACGCCGGTGCGGCGGGGCGTCACCTTCCGGCTCCGGCGAGAGTGAGGGGGTGGACTGCGGCTGGTTCATGGCCGGAGGCGACCAGCAGCAGCTCGTGCCAGGCGGTGAGGTGGGGACCGAGCTGGGGGGTCGTGGGGGACCATGATGCCCGGATCTCGGCGTGGGCGCAGGAGTCGGTGAGGGTTAGTCCGCCGAAGGTCTCGGACAGGACCCTGGTGACGGTTCCGACCAGCGCGTGGTAGCCGGCGCGGGAGTCCTCCAGGCCGTCGGTGAGCCAGCTCCAGGCGGCGGACTCGAAGACGGGGTCCATGCCGATCTCGTCATCGATGCGGGCGCGCGCCTGGACCACGATGCGGAAGTCTCCGTTCCAGGCCTCCTGGCCGTCGGGGTCGTGGAGGACGACGAAGCGTCCGGTGGCCAGGGGGGTGGCGCCGACTGTCTCAACGGTTTCGGCGCTCAGGGCGGCGGAGTAGGGGGCCAGGTTCTTGGGGGCGGGCACCTCCTCCATGAGGAGCCCTCGAGGGCGGGGCGCGTCGCGAAGGGACAGGAGCGCTTCCTCGAATCGTACGGGGATGCCACCTGCCTCGTTCTGACGCGGCCTACCGTTGACAGTCACGGATGACACGCTAGTGCGCTACCGCAGCGGGCACATGAAGCCACGCCGCTGGGAGGGTTGCATTGTGTCAACGAGGTGCCTGCCTTTCTGAACGGATGTGCATCGGTTGCCTCCGGCGTACTGGCATCCGTTCGGTTGGGATGCCGCCTGGTGCGGCTCGTCAGCGTCGGGCGATGAGCGTCTGTCCGGGCGGCAGGCAGGACGGGGCGGAGCCGACGGGGTCCCAGGACAGGAGCACCTCGCTCAGTTTGGGAACGGGCCGTGGCTTCCCGGAGAGGTTGGTGACCACGACGATGTCCTCGTAGGTCACGGTGACAACGTCGTCGGCCTCATCGATCTGCGGCCACGCGGTGCGCTGGGACCAGGCCAGCTCGCGGCGCAGGGCGGTTAGTGCCCGGTACCAGGCCAGCATGCGGGCGTGGTCGGTCTTGTCCAGCTCCGACCAGTCCAGGCGCGAGGTCTCGACGGTCGCGGCGTCCTGGGGGTCGGGGATTTCGTCGGCGTCCCAGCCGAAGCCGGCGAACTCCCGGGCGCGCCCCTGGCTGACGCTGCGGGCCAGGTCCTCTTCCTCGTGGTCGGTGAAGAACTGGAAGGGAGTGCGGGTTCCCCACTCCTCGCCCATGAAGAGCATCGGCGTGTAGGGGGACAGGAGTACCAGGGCGGCAGTGGCGGCCAGGGCGGCATCATCGAGGCTGGCCGAGGGACGGTCCCCGACGGCTCGGTTGCCGATCTGGTCGTGGTTGGATCCGAAGACGACGAAGCGCCTGGGGTCGGTGTCCTCGGGCACGGGGGCGCCCCAGACTCGGTCTCGGAAGGTGGACCAGGTGCCGTTGTGAAGGAAGGCGCCGCCGTAGGCCTTGGCCCATGCCCCGGGCTCGGCGAAGTCGGCGTAGTAGGCCTGCGCCTCGCCGGTGATCCGTACGTGCAGGGCGTGGTGAACGTCGTCGGCCCACTGGGCGGTCATGCCCAGGCTGGGTGTCGCGGCAGGGGGCTCCTGGTCGGTGGGGGTGATGACCCCGACGTCGTTGAGGTCGGCCTCGGCCACCAGGCCAAGGGGACGGTCCAGCTCGTCGGACAGGGCGGCCACGGCGTCAGAGAGCTCAGCCAGGACGTGCGCCTGCGGCGGGTCGGCGGCCCCGGCGTCGTCCTTGATCTCGTGGATGGCGTCCAGGCGCAGGGCGTCGATGTGGAAGTCGCGTAGCCAGCGCAGGGCCGAGTCGATGACGAAGGCACGCACCTGATGACTGCCGTCGTGGTCGTAGTTGATGGCCTCGCCCCAGGGGGTGTGGTGGGCCGGAGTGAAGTAGGGGCCGAAGACGCTGAGGTAGTTGCCCGACGGGCCCAGGTGGTTGTAGACGACGTCGAGGCACACGCCGATGCCGGCGCGGTGGGCGGCGTCGACGAAGCGCATGAGGGCCTCGGGGCCCCCGTAGGCCTCGTGGACGGCCCACAGGCCCACCCCGTCGTAGCCCCATCCTGCTCGGCCGGGGAAGGCGGCCAGGGGCATGAGCTCGACAATGTCGACTCCCAGCTCAGCCAGGTGACCCAGCCGGGAGATGGTGCTGTCCAGGGTGCCCTCGGGGGTGAAAGTGCCCACGTGGAGCTCGTAGATGACCGAGCCGAGTAGGTCCTTGCCCATCCAGTCCTGGTCGGTCCACTGCCAGGCGCTCGGGTCCACGGTTCGTGACGGGCCGTGGACGCCGTGAGGCTGGAGGGCGCTGCGGGGGTCGGGGCGGTCGGGGGAGCCGTCGACGCGGAAGGCGTAGTCGGTGCCCGGCTCCAGGTCGAAGGGGGCGGTCCACCAGCCGTCCGGGGCCGGGACCATGTCGACCAGCCGGTCGTCCGTCCGCTCATTGCCGGGCAGGTGCAGCTCGACCCTTTTCGCCGCGGGGGCCCACACGGGCACGCGGGGGCCCACGGGGAGGGCCGGGGAGCGCCAGGTCCGGGGGGCCGCCGGGCTCATCGGGCGGCCTCCTGGGCGGTGTGGTCCGAGTCGGTCTGGGAGTCGGGGGAGACGACCCTGGCCAGGACGACGACGGGATCGTCTCCGACTACCTCGGCCAGAGGCTGGTTGCCTCCCTCCACAGTGCCGCTGCGCAGGACGTGCTCCCAGGTGCCCTCCGGCAGCACGATGCTCTCCTCGCGCCATCCGCCCAGCTGCTCGAGCCGCCGGGCCAGGCGCCTGACGATGACGACGACGTCGGGGACCTCGTCGAGCAGACGGGCGTAGGCGAAGGCGAAGGAGGTGGTCACTGGGATCGTGCGGTAGCCCGAGCGGGGACCGACGAAGGTGTGGGGGCGGCGGGCACGTAGGCGAGCCAGGCGCGAGGTGAGGAAGAGCTTGTCCTCATCGAGACTGCGCGGTGCGGCTCCGGAGTCGAGGCGCTCCAGGGCGCTGATGAGGCCCGAGGGTCCGGTGTAGTCGACTGCGCGGCGGTTGTCGGGGTCCACCAGTGAGGTACGGGTGGTCTCACTGCCCTGATAGATGTCGCTCACGCCCATCCAGGTCAGGGCCAGAGCCTTGCCTGCAAGGATCGCGGTGCGCACGGACCTGGCTGTCAGGGCCGCGAAGGCCTCGAGCTCGCCGGAGACCTCCTCGCTGGTGAGCAGATGGGTGGCGTAGTCGGTCAGGGCCTGCTCCCGAGCCAGGTCCGGGGCAGTCCAGGTGGTCCAGATCTTCTGCTCCCGGGAGGCCTTGATGAGGTAGGCGCTGAGCCGCTCGGGGGTCATGGGGTCGTCGCTGTCGGGCGCCCAGGTTCCCCACAGGGTCTGCCACAGCAGGTTCTCGCTGCGTCCGTCGAGGTCCGGGGGGCGGACCTGCGCGGTCATGGCGCGCAGCCGGTGGATGAGGTCGCTCCACTCCTCGGCGTAGGAGGCCAGCACGTCCAGGCGGGCGCGCACGTCCTCACCGCGCTTGGTGTCGTGGGTGGTGGAGGTGACCACCGTGTCGGGCCAGATGTTCTGGACCCGGTCGGCCCAGGCGTGGGCCTCGTCGGCACTCAGCGCGAAGCCGGCCGGGTTGCCGCCGACCTCGGTGAGACTGGTCAGGTGGGTCCAGCGATAGAAGGCCGTGTCCTCCACACCCTTGGCGGTGACGGCTCCGCACACCTGCTGGAAACGGATGATGGCCTCGGCGCGCTCGGGGGACTCCGACAGCCCCTCGGAGCCGACCGGCTCACCCAGGAGGATGGCGACCACGAGGTCGAGGGTCTCTCCCTGGTCCGGCTCGAGGCGCTGGCGGGCCCGCTCGGCGTCGGCCTGGAGGACGGCGGCCGTCTCCGGGCCGGGAGGCGTGCCAGGAACGACATAGACCCGGTACTGGTCCGCGGCCACGAGCAGCTCGACGACGCAGGCCCGCAGGTCGCGCAGGGTGTGGTCGCGCAGGCGCACGTCCTGTGAGGTCAGGCAGTCCAGGATGCGGGCCAGGCGGTCGACTTCGGCTGCCAGTGAGCCGGCGATGACCTCGCGCTTGGCCTCCTCGACGATGCTGTCGTAGTCCACGGGCGCGTCCCCGGTGAGCTCATGCATGAGTGCGCCCAGGCGGGCCGCGCCGGCGGGGTCCACCTGGAGCTGGTCGATCCGCCAGGCGGCGTCGTAGCCGGTGGTTCCGGCCACTGGCCAGGAGGTGGGCAGGGACTCGTCGGGCGCCAGGATCTTCTCCGCAGCGATCCACGCCCCGCCGGTGGCCTGAGCCAGCTGAGTGAGGTAGCCGCCGGGGTCGGCCAGGCCGTCGGGGTGGTCGACCCGCAGAGCGCTGATGACTCCGTCTCTCATGAGGTCGAGGATGAGGCCGTGGCTTCCGGCGAAGACGTCGGGATCCTCGACGCGGATCGCGGCCAGGGTGCCGACGTCGAAGAACCTCCGGTAGTTGATCTCCTCGTCGCCGACCTTCCAGTAGGCCAGGCGGTAGTGCTGGCGGTCGACGAGGACGTGCATCGGCAGTGACTCGGTACCCTGGGCGACGGGGTAGACGTGGTCGTAGTAGCGCAGCACCCACTGCTCGCCCAGGTCCTCCTGGCCCGGAACCACCATCTGCTCCAGGGTGAGCTCGTCGTCGGCCAGGACGGCGCCGATGCGCTTGCCCAGGACCGGCATGAGGATGGGCTCGTCCAGGGAGAGGTCGAACCAGGCGGCGTAGGGGGAGTCCGGTCCCTCGCGCAGCACCGACCACAGGGGCAGATTGTGCCAGCCGGGGGTAGGCACGGCCATGTGGTTGGGAACGATGTCCACCACGACGCCCATTCCATGGGCATCGGCCTCGGCGGCCAGGGCCTCCAGCTGTTCCCGCCCGCCCATGACGGCCGAGACCCTGCGGTGGTCGACGACGTCGTAGCCGTGGGTGGAGCCCGGCGCGGCGGTGAGGATCGGGGAGAGATAGAGGTCGGTGACTCCCAGATCGGCCAGGTAGGGGACCAGGGCCTTGGCATCGGCGAAGGTCAGGTCCTCACCGAGCTGGAGACGGTAGGTGGTCACCGGCGTGCGGTGCTCCGGAGCCGGCACGTGCCCCGACCAGGGCGCATAGGCGGGTGTCTCCGCAGAATCCGCCGAACCGGCCTGATCCACTGCTGCGTCCACTGCGTCGGTCATGTCACTTCCTGAAGCTCGTCTGGTCTGCGTCGGGTGGTGCTGCTGATGGATGATGTGTCTGGTTGCGCGCCGCAGGGCCGCGGAAAGTCCCTACCTCGGGTGCCGCTCCGTGGTGGCGTCGGAGTCGGGGGCGTCGATGAGGAAGAGCATGGAGCGAGCCTCGACCACGACCGTGTCGTCAGCGGCGAGGACCGGGTCGGAGTCCCCGTCCACCGCGGGAGCCGTGTCCAGCGCGACCTTCCAGGTGGAGGCGTAGCCCCCGCCTGGGAGGGTGAAGGTGATGTCCTCGTCGGAGGCGTTGATGAGCACGAGGAAGGAGTCGTCCACGATCCTCTGGCCCCGCTCATCGGGCTCGGCGATCGCCTCCCCGTTGAGGAAGACCATCATGGCCCGGGCGTACCAGGTGGTCCAGTCCTGGTCGGTCATGGACTCACCGGCCGGAGTGAGCCACTCGATCTCGCCGAGCTCGCTCTCCCCGCCGTGGCCGGCGTCCCCGGTGAAGAAGCGCCGACGTCGCAGCACCGGGTGATCGCGACGCAGCCACATCATGGTGCTGGTGAACTCCAGCAGGTCTTTGTCCTGCTCACTGAGGTCCCAGTTGACCCAGCAGATCTCGTTGTCCTGGCAGTAGGCGTTGTTGTTGCCCCCCTGGGTGCGCCCCAGCTCATCGCCGTGGCAGATCATGGGCACGCCCTGACTGAACAGGACAGTGGCCAGGAAGTTGCGGGTCTGGCGCTGACGCAGCTCGATGATCGTCGGATCGTCGGTGGGCCCCTCGGCGCCGCAGTTCCAGGACCGGTTGTTGTTGCTGCCGTCGGCGTTGCCCTCGAGGTTGGCCTCATTGTGCTTCTCGTTGTAGGAGACCAGGTCGTGCAACGTGAAGCCGTCATGAGCGGTGACGAAGTTGATGCTGGCCACCGGGGTGCGTCCGGCGTGCTGGTAGAGGTCGGAGGAGCCGGTGATGCGGGAGGCGAACTCGCCCAGGGTGGAGGGCTCCCCGCGCCAGAAGTCGCGCACGGTGTCGCGGTACTTGCCGTTCCACTCGCTCCACAGGGCCGGGAAGCCGCCCACGTTGTAGCCGCCGTCGCCCACGTCCCACGGCTCGGCGATGAGCTTGACCTGGGAGAGCACCGGATCCTGGTGGATGATGTCGAAGAAGGCGCTGAGCTTGTCCACCTCGTGGAACTGGCGGGCCAGGGTCGAGGCCAGGTCGAAGCGGAACCCGTCGACGTGCATCTCAGTGACCCAGTAGCGCAGCGAGTCCATGATGAGCTGGAGGACCGCCGGCGAGCGCATGAGCAGTGAGTTGCCGGTGCCGGTGGTGTCGAAGTAGTGGCTGGCCGAGCCGTCGACGAGGCGGTAGTAGGAGCTGTTGTCGATGCCGCGGAAGGACAGGGTGGGGCCCAGGTGGTTGCCCTCGGCCGTGTGGTTGTAGACCACGTCCAGGATGACCTCGATGCCGGCCTCGTGGAAGGCCTTGACCATGGACTTGAACTCCTGGACCTGCTCGCCCTCGGTGCCGTAGGCGGCGTAGGTGTTGTGCGGAGCGAAGAATCCGATCGTGTTGTAGCCCCAGTAGTTCGACAGGCCCTTCTCCTGCAGGTGGGTGTCGTTGACGAACTGGTGAACCGGCATGAGCTCGATGGCCGTGACACCCAGGTTCTTGAGATGGTCGATGACGGCGGGCTGAGCCAGACCGGCGTAGGTGCCCCGCAGGTTCTCGGGAACCATCGGGTGCAGCTGGGTCATGCCCTTGACGTGGGCCTCGTAGATGATCGTCTCGTGGTACTCGTGGCCCGGGGGACGGTCGTGGCCCCAGTCGAAGTAGGGGTTGATGACCACCGAGCGCATGGTGTGTCCCGCCGAGTCCTCCTCATTGCGCACCTCCGGGTTGTCGAAGGAGTAGGAGTACAGCGTCTGGGACGGGGTCACCTCGCCGGAGATCGCCTTGGCGTAAGGGTCCAGCAGCAGCTTGGAGGGGTCGCAGCGGTGACCGGAGGCCGGGTCGTAGGGGCCCGCCACCCGGTAGCCGTACTTCTGGCCCGGCGAGATCCCGGGCAGGTAGGCGTGCCAGACGTCGCCGTCGACCTCCTTGAGCGCCACCCGTTCCTCATGGCCTTCGTCGTTGAACAGGCACAAATCGACGCCGCTGGCGGCCGAGGAGTAGAGGGCGAAGTTCGTCCCCGAGCCGTCGTAGGTCGCCCCGAGTGGATAGGGGTAGCCCGGCCAGATCGGGCGCTGGGGGACTTCTTGAGGTTCCTGTGCGGCCTGAGGCGTCGGTGTCGTCGGCGTGGTCATAGGGACTACCCTGCCACGACTGAGGTGAGAAGGCAGGACAGTAGGAGAAAGACATGTCACGTCCGAGCGGCTCCTGGCAAGTCCCCGGGCGCTGCCCGGTGAGTGAGGCGGGTCGGCGCGGCGTGAGACACCTCATGGGACACGGGCTCGGGTGCGTTTTGCCTCCGAGGGATACCTCTGCTAACTTTCTTCCCGCACCCCACAAGGGTGTCACGCGGATGTGGCTCAGTTGGTAGAGCATCACCTTGCCAAGGTGAGGGTCGCGGGTTCGAGTCCCGTCATCCGCTCGGGCGATTGGCGCAGCGGGAGCGCGCTTCCCTGACACGGAAGAGGTCACTGGTTCGATCCCAGTATCGCCCACCAGAACCGACGGTCGAATTGAGCCCGGAGCCACAGCGCCCCGGGCTCTTGTCGTTCTCCGGGAAGGCGGCTGCGCACCGGGTGGCATGTGTCACCGTCAGGCCGCGTTGTCGTCGTCGAGTCGCGGACAATCGCCTGGATTCCTGCTGGATTGCGGGTGTGGGGCGGCAGGGTAAGGGGGTGGCCCCGTGTCCGGATCGTGATGTTCCTGGGGTGGTCGGGAACGGGGCGTCCCGGCGTGCTCTACCATCTGGGGAGGAGTTGGTCCCTGCGGCAAGAAACGGATGGTTATGACGCAACGCTTCAGGCACCTGCTGCCCGTGGTCCTCGGCGGCGATATCGGCGCTTACGCCCTGGCTCGGCAGCTTCACGAGGTCACCGGCACATCGGTGACGGTCGTGGCCTCGGAACCGATCGTCGCGATCTCCGAGTCGGTCTACATCACCGTGGTCCGCCAGGAGGCCGGGGCCCCACCGGAGCGGACCATCGCGCTGCTGCGACGGCTGGTCCAGGGCAGAGGGCCCCGCAGTGCCGTGCTCATGGCCAACACCGATGCCGCGGCCGCCATGATCTCCGCTCACCGCAGCGAGCTCGAGCCCACCTACGTCCTGCCCTTCCCGGACATCGACGTGCTCGACGCCGTCAGCGACAAGGCCTCCTTCTCCCGTCTGTGCGCCGAGGTGGGGGTGCTCACGCCCCGGGAGGTCGTCGTCGACCTGGCCGACCCCGAGTGCGAGCCGCCGACCAGCGCCAGCGAGCTCGGCCTGGAGTTCCCGCTCGTGGCCAAGGCGGCCATCGGCGCCGACTACGACCGCATCTCCTTCCCCGGCAAGCGCAAGATCTGGTTCATCGACGACGCCGCTGAGCTGGCCGGCATGTGGAGGAGCCTGAAGGAGGCCGGCTACCGCTCCACCTTCCTGGTTCAGGAGTGCATCCCCGGTGACGACACCGCCATGCGCTCGGTGACCGCCTACATGGACTCCACCGGTGAGCTGCGCCTCATCGGCTCGGCACGCGTCCTGCTGCAGGACCACGCGCCCACCATGATCGGCAACCCGGTCGCCATGATCACCGAGGCCTTCCCTGACCTGTGGGAGGCCACCGGCCGCCTGCTGCGTCACGCCGGCTACCGCGGCTTCGCCAACCTTGACATCAAGGTCGACCCCCGCGACGGGCGAGAGCTCTTCTTCGAGGTCAACCCCCGCATCGGCCGCAACTCCTTCTACCTGACAGCCGCCGGCGCCAACCCCATGGCCGTCATGCTCAAGGATCTGGTCCTGGACCAGCGTGACGAGCCCATCGAGGTCTCCCGGCAGGTCCTTTACTCCCTGGTTCCCGACGGCGTCATCGCACGCTACGTGTCCGATGCGGCACTGCGCCGCAAGGCCAAGGGCCTGGGGCGGGGCGTCGACCCGCTGCGCGACCCGGCCGAGCGCTCGCTGCGCCGCCGCGTGACGATCGAGCTCCAGCGCCTCAACCACTACCGCAAGTTCGCCCGCAACTATCCGCAACGAGTCGACAGGTCCCGCTGAATGCCCGAGAACGAGAACATGCCCGACAGCACCACCCCCGACGCCACGACTGATTCCGCGACTGACGCCACCCCTGAAACCAAGGTCGAGGCCGGTGCGCCGGCCCCCGAGAACGCTCAGGCGACTCAGCCCAAGAACAACAAGGGGCACAAGGGCGGCGAGCCCGAACAGCCCAAGCAGCCCGAGCAGAAGGTCGACCCGACCGACAAGCCCGCCCAGCCCGCCAGGGCCGACAAGGCTGACAAGCCCAAGGCGGCGCCTCGGCTCACGCACCCCGAGCCGGTGCACTCCACCCCGGACCGCTCCGAGACCCTGCGGCGGGTCGATGGGCGTGAGATGCGCCTGGCCGTGGGCAACAGCCACTTCCCCGTGGAGCAGACCGAGGCCTGGGAGCGCTTCGAGGAGGCCATGGGCCGCCCCCTGTGGGGCCGCTACCTCTATGAGGACGAGGGCAAGCCCGTGGCCGCCATCGCCCTGTACCGCTACGAGATGGGCGGCCAGACCTTCCTGTGGGCCAAGCACGGCCCGGTCTGGCTCAAGGAGCAGTCGCCCGAGCGCGAGGCCCACCTGCGCCGTCTGCTGCGCTCCGTGGTCAAGGAGCGCAGCCGCTCGGTGCGCTTCATCCGTATGCACGCCCGCTACCGCGCTGCCGACCTGCGTGAGCTGCTGTCCACCATCACCTACGACCGCACCTACGTCATCGACCTGGTGCCCAAGACGCCGGAGAAGATGGCGGCGGTCATGCCCAAGGACGGGCGCCGTGCGGTCAAGCGCGCCGAGCGCGTGGCCCGGGAGGCCGGCTGCACCATCAGCGACGAGACCGGCCTGAGCCGCGAGGAGTTCGACCGGGTCTACGAGGTGCTGCGCGAGACCGCTGAGCGCGACGGCTTCAAGCCCCACGACGCCGAGGTCTACTGGACCATGCTGACGTCCCTGGGGGAGGACAACGCCCGCCTGTTCGTCCTGCGCAAGGACGGCGTGCCCCACGCCTGGGACCTCATCCTCACCTCTGGCAAGGACGCCGTGGCCTACTACGGCGCCTCCTCCAACGAGTCGCGCACCTTCCGCGGGGCCGAGGCCCTGGACTGGTGGGCCGCCTGCACCCTGGCCCAGGAGGGCTACCGAGGCCTCGATCTCATGGGCGCCGGCTCCACCCGCGTCCCCGCGCTCTACACGGTGGGCCAGTACAAGAAGCGCTATGCCCAGCACGTCACTGAGGTGGACGGGGCCTGGGACGTCCCCGTCTCCCGCGTCATCTACTCCGGGATGTCCGTCGCCAAGCGCCTGCGTGACGCACTGCGCGCGCGGCGCGGCTCACGGGAGGACTGAGCCCGCGCGACCACGACGTAGACTCGCGGCCGAGCCGGGGTGCACCAGTACAGCGCCCCGCACCGATGCAGTAGAGGAGACGAGCCCGTGTCAGACCAGCCCAAGATTGAGATCACCCTCGACGGCGCGCCCTGCACCATTGAGGCGGGCAGCACGGGGGCGCTCCTCCTGCAGGACGCCGTCAAGAAGGACGGCGTCGTCGCGATGCGCGTCAACGGCGAGCCCTGGGACCTGGAGCGCCAGATCCCGGCCGGCGCCGTCGTCGAGCCGATCACCCTGTCCAGTGAGGACGGACTCAACATCCTGCGCCACAGCGCCACCCACGTCATGGCCCAGGCCGTCCAGGAGATGTTCCCGGACGTCAACCTGGGTATCGGCCCCTTCATCACTGACGGCTTCTACTACGACTTCGGAGCCATCGACGCCGTCACCCCCGAGATGCTGCGCGAGATCGAGAAGCGCATGAAGCGCATCGTCAAGGAGGGGCAACGCTTCGTGCGCCGCGACATCACCGAGGCCGAAGGTCGTGAGGAGCTGGCCGACCAGCCCTACAAGCTCGAGCTCATCACCACCAAGGGCGCGGGTGCCGAGGGCGCCTCGGTCGAGGTCGGCGCCGGCGGGCTGACCATGTACGACAACGTCCGACGCGACGGCAGCGTCGCCTGGACCGACCTGTGCCGCGGCCCGCACCTTCCCTCGACCCGCCTCATCGGGCAGGGCTTCGCGCTGACCAAGTCCTCGTCGGCCTACTGGAAGGGCGACCAGTCCGGCGACTCCCTCCAGCGCATCTACGGCACTGCCTGGGCGACCAAGGACGAGCTCAAGGCCTACCAGACCCGCCTGGCCGAGGCCGCCAAGCGTGACCACCGCAGGCTCGGCGCCGAGCTCGACCTCTACTCCTTCCCCGAGGAGATCGGCCCCGGCCTGGTGGTCTTCCACCCCAAGGGCGCCATGCTGCGCCACCAGATCGAGCAGTACGTCGTCGAGCGCCACCTGGACTACGGCTTCGACTTCGTCCACACCCCCGAGATCTCCAAGGGCGGGCTCTTCCACACCTCGGGCCACCTGCCCTACTACGCCGACACCATGTTCCCGCCCATGCTCGCCGACGAGGAGCGCGACGCCGAGGGCAACATCACCAAGGCCGGCCAGGAGTACTACCTCAAGGCCATGAACTGCCCGATGCACAACCTCATCTTCCGCTCCCGCGGGCGCTCCTACCGCGAGCTGCCGCTGCGCTTCTTCGAGATGGGCCACGACTACCGCTACGAGAAGTCCGGCGTCGTCCACGGGCTCACCCGCATGCGCGGCTTCACCCAGGACGACTCCCACACCTACTGCACCCCGGAGCAGGCCGGTGAGGAGATCCGCGCCCAGATCGACTTCTTCCTGTCCATCCTCCAGGCCTTCGGACTGACCGACTTCTACCTCGAGCTGTCCACCCGGGATGAGGACGGAGCCAAGAAGGACAAGTTCATCGGCTCCGACGCCGACTGGGCCGCCGCCACGCAGGCCCTCCAGAACGCCTGCGACGCCTCCGGCCTGAAGGTCGTTCCCGACCCGGGCGGCGCCGCCTTCTACGGCCCCAAGGTCTCGGTCCAGGTCAAGGACGCCATCGGCCGGACCTGGCAGATGTCCACCATCCAGTACGACTTCAACCAGCCCGAGCGCTTCGACCTGGAGTACACGGCCGCCGACGGCACCCACCAGCGTCCCATCATGATCCACTCAGCCAAGCTGGGCAGCGTGGAGCGCTTCATCGGGGTGCTCACCGAGCACTACGCGGGGGCCTTCCCCGCCTGGCTCTCCCCGGTGCAGGTCCGCCTCATCCCCGTGGCCGAGGCCTTCGACGCCTACGTCGACGACGTCGCCGCCCAGCTGGGCGCTCAGGGAGTGCGCGTCGAGGTGGACCACTCCGATGACCGCTTCGGCAAGAAGATCCGCAACGCCTCGAAGGACAAGATCCCCTTCACCCTCATCGCCGGGGGAGAGGACGCCGAGGCCGGTGCCGTCTCCTTCCGGTTCCGTGACGGTCAGCAGACCAACGGCGTGCCCGTCAAGGAGGCCGTGAGCCACATCGTCAGTGTCATCAACGCCCGTATCAACGACCCGGCAGGGGAGAAGCTGCACAGTGACTGAGGAAGCGACTGGAGCGACGATCAGCGCCCCCGGAGCCGGTGACCACGTCGAGGTGGAGGCGCCCTTCTACCACGAGGGCGCTCCGCAGGCCTTTCAGCGTCTGTGGACCCCGCACCGCATGGTCTACATCGGGGGACAGAACAAGCCCTCGGACGACACCCCCGCACAGTGCCCGTTCTGCACCGGGCCGGAACGCGATGATGAGGAGGCCCTCATCGTCCACCGGGGCCAGACCAGCTACGTCATCATGAACCTGTACCCGTACAACACCGGTCACCTGCTGGTGTGCCCCTACCGGCACATCTCCGACTGGACCGAGGCCACCGCGCCCGAGCGTCAGGAGATCGGTGAGCTGACCGCCACGGCCATGAGTGTCGTGCGCTCGGTGAGCCACCCCCACGGATTCAACCTGGGGATGAACCAGGGCGAGGTCGCCGGTGCGGGGATCGCCGCTCACCTCCACCAGCACATCGTGCCGCGCTGGAAGGGGGACGCGAACTTCATGCCCATCATCGGCCGGACCAAGCCCGTGCCCCAGCTGCTCGGCGAGCAGCGGGACATGCTCGCCGCCGCCTGGTCCGCCCGGACCGGGCAGAGCGGGGACTGATCCCCTTGGCCCTCCTTGACGCACTCCGCCAGGATGAGGGCAACCCCTCCGTCCCAGTCCATCCCATGCCATCACGGCTCGTCTCTCTGACTGCTTCACCCGAGACCTAAGGATCTCATGCTCGGCAACCACGGCCGCGGCCTGACCAAGGCCCTGTTCACCCGTCCCGCCCTCGCGCTCGGGCGGCTCGGGGTGACCCCCAACATGCTCACTGTCACCGGAACGGTCCTGTCCGTGACGGCAGCGGTCACACTGCTGCCGCAGGGGCACTTCGTGGCCGGGCCCCTCGTCCTGCTCGTGGTGCTGGTGGCCGACTCCTTCGACGGCATTCTGGCCCGAGCCACCGGGAAGAGCTCAGTTTTTGGAGCCTTCCTGGACTCCACCATGGACCGTCTCGCCGACGGGGCCGTCCTGGGCTCCCTCGCGGCCTGGGCGGCCCTGTCCATGCCCACCGGCGTGCTGCGCACCATGACTGTCGCAGCGGCCCTGGTCGCCGTCGTCATGGCGGCCACGGTTCCTTACGCCCGGGCGCGGGCCGAGTCCATCGGCGCCACCGCCTCCGTGGGGATCGCCGAGCGCACCGACCGGCTCCTCGTAGCGCTCGGCGCCACCTTCATCGTGGGGCTCGGGGCTCCCCGGTGGGTGCTCACCATCGGTCTGCTCTACGTGGCGATCGCCTCCTTCATCACCGTGATCCAGCGCGTGCGCACCGTCTCCCAGCAGGTCCGTCAGGCGGATGATCCGGCATGAGGCTGCGCCTTCCCGCCGTCTCCGATGCCTACCGCCTGGCCTGGCGCGGTACCCGCCACCTGCCCGCGCCGGTGGGCTACGGCCTGGCGCACACCGTCGCGGACGCGCTGTGGGCCTGGCAGCGCCTCAGGCGCTCCGCCACCGGGGTGGGACAGCTCGAGCGCAACTTGGCGCGTATCCTCCCCCCGGGGACACCGCCACGTGCTCTGCGCCAGGCCACCCGAGCCGGCATGCGCTCCTACATGCGCTACTTCTACGAGGCCTTCGCCCTGCCCGGAATCACCCCGGAGCAGGTCCTCGCGCGCGTGCGCACCGACATCGACCCCCAGCTCCATGAGGACGTGCGCGCCGGCAGCGTCGTCATGGCCCTGCCGCACATGGGCAACTGGGACCTCATCGGAGCCTGGGCCTGCCGTGAGCTGGCCACCGTCCTGACCGTCGCCGAGCGCCTGGAGCCCGAGGAACTCTTCGAGCAGTTCGTGTCCTTCCGTCAGTTGCTGGGCATGCGCATCATCGGCCAGGCCCACGGGGAGAAGGTCTTCGACCGTCTCCTGCAAACGGCGAGCCAGGGGCACTACGTTGTCGCGCTCCTGGCCGATCGGGACCTGTCCTCGGCTGGCATCACCGCGCGGCTGGGCGGCGCCACCGCCCGGGTGGCCGCCGGTCCCGCGGCGATCGCCCAGCGCCTGGGACGCCCCCTGTACGCCGCCTCGATCCACTACGAGCCACTGAGCGGCCAGCGACGCCGCCTGGCCGGATCGCCCTGGGGGCTCGTGCTGACCGCTCGCAGGGTTCCGGCGCCCCGGCAGCTGGAGGGACGCGAGCAGGTCGTAGCGCACACTCGCGCCTGGGTCGCCGCGCTGGAGCCCCTGATCGCCGAGCACGCTGAGGACTGGCACATGCTCCAGCCCGTCTTCGACGCCGACCTGGACCAGGAGCGCCTGGCTCGCAGCCACGCCCGTGACCAGCAGGTCGCCCACGAGGAGGACGCATGAGGATCGGTATCGTCTGCCCCTACTCCTTCGACGCTCACGGAGGAGTCCAGGTCCACGTCATGGACCTGGCCAGTGAGCTCTTCCGCCGTGGCCACGAGGTCCAGGTCCTCGCGCCAGCCTCCCAGGACACCGACCTGCCGGACTGGGTCACCAGCGCCGGCGACTCCATCGCCATTCCCTACAACGGCTCGGTGGCGCGGCTCAACTTCGGTGCCCTCGTGGCCAGGCGGGCCCGACGCTGGCTGGATGCCGGGGACTTCGACATCCTTCACATCCACGAACCCATCACCCCCAGTGTCGGGATGCTGGCCCTGCAGGCCGCCACCGGACCGGTTGTGGGCACCTTCCACGCCGCCATGGACCGTTCGCTCGCCCGCGAGCTGCTGAGTCCGGCGACGGTGCCGCTCATGGAGAAGCTCTCGGCCCGCATCGCCGTCTCGGAGGAGGCCCGCCGCACCCTTATCCAGTACCACGGCGGTGACGCCGTCGTCATTCCCAACGGCGTCAATGTGGGGCCCTTCGCCGACGCGCCCAAGGACGACCCCCGGTTCCGGGGCACGGACGAGGCCCCCACCATCTCCTTCCTGGGGCGCCTGGACGAGCCCCGCAAAGGACTGCGGGTCCTGGCTGACGCCATCCCGACGGTGCTGGAATCGGTGCCGGGAGCGCGCTTCCTCGTCGCAGGACGAGGGCAGGCCCAGGAGATCCGTGAGGAGCTGGCCCGCTTCGGTGACTCCGTGGTCTTCCTGGGAGGGGTCAGCGACGAGGACAAGGCCGCCATGCTGGCCTCGGCCAGCTGCTACGTGGCCCCGCAGACCGGAGGGGAGTCCTTCGGCATCGTCCTGGTGGAGGCCATGGCCGCCGGTACCCGGGTCATCGCCTCCGACCTCAAGGCCTTCTCCGACGTGCTCGGCGAGGGCCGTTACGGGGCGCTGTTCCACAACGAGGACGGCGGTGACCTGGCCCGAGTCATCATCGATACCCTGCAGGACGCCACCGCCGCCCAGGCCCGCGTCCAGGCAGCCAGTCAGGTGGTCGGCCGCTACGACTGGTCCGCGGTCACCGACGAGGTCCTTGACGTCTACGACATGGCTCTGTCCACCGCCCACACCCGGGTGGAGCCCGCCCCCGGTTCGCGCACCATGCTGGGCCGGCTGCGCGATGCCCTGGATGACTAGCAGCTGATCTCAGGAGTGATGAGGAATCGACCATGGCAGCAACCATGACGACGGCCATGACGCAGCCCGTTGATATCCCGGCCGGTGCGACTACTGCCCTACCAGCGCTCTCCTCCGCGGGGACCGGTGTGACGACTGCGCCGATGTGGAGCATCGTCGTGCTGCTGATCGGGCTGGCCGTGGCCACCGGGTGGGCCCTCTATGCCAGGGCGGTGCGAGTCGACCGGCTGCACCGGCAGGTGCTGGGAGCCCGAGCCACGCTTGAGGCCCAGCTCGTGCACCGGGCTGAGGCCGCGGCGGAGCTGGCCACCGTCCCGGCCCTGGATCCGGCCTCCGGACTGCTGCTCAGCCGGGCCGCCCGCGAGGCACTGGATGCCGAGGGGCCTCTCGTCGACGACGGTCTGGACACCTCCACGCCTCTTGAGGGCACCCCTTCTTCTCATCCTGCCTCAGGCGGTGCAGCGCTCCCGGCGCCAACCACCCGCAGCCGGGCCCTCATCGAGTCCGATCTCAGCAGGGTTCTGCGGACAGTGGTCTGCGAGCCCGCACGCCGCGAGCTGTCCGCCGACCCACTGAGCGTGCCCGCGCTCAACCGCCTGGACCGGGCCTGCTCCCGCCTGGTCCTGGCCCGCAGGTTCCACAACACCCACGTCAGTGAGGCCCAGGCGCTCAGGGGACGGCTACTCGTCCGGATGTTCCACCTGGCTGGGCACGCGCCCATGCCCCAGACCTTCGACGCCGACGACGACACTACCCCCGAGACGCAGCCCGAGCGCGACGACGAGGTGCAACCGAGGTGAATCCATGAGCATGCCCCCCAGTCCCTGGGCCCCCCGCCCCGGATACCAGCGCTCCAGCGCCCTGCCGCAGATCTCAGCCGATTCCGGTCCCCTTACCGGAGTCGGGCAGCGTTACCAGGTTCATCGTGACTCTCAGGGCACGCATCCTTCGCGGGACTCAGATTCTCAGGATGGCCGGCAGCAGCACGCGCAGGTGGCCTCCCTCATCCCACCTGGCATCCCGGCGAAGGTCGGGGCACTCGTCATGCTGACCGCGATCGTTCTCTTCTCCCTGTACACCCTGTATTTCTTCTCAGGGCTTCGTAAGGACTTCGGGCCGGTCGTGCTCCCGTCATTTCTGTTGGCGCTCATCCCGCTATGCGGTGTGCTGGTGGTCACGATGCTGCTCGCGGGAGTGTTCTGGTACGTCCGCTGGGAGCCCAGGCCTCCCGGGGCGTTCACAGCGGTCACTCTCATAGTGGCATTCCTGTGGGGGACGAGCGTGTCCACCCTGTGCTCCATGGTGGTCAACGGCTGGGTGGCTCGGGTCGTCACCGAGGCCATGGGGGACCCGGGCGCGGCCGGTGTGATTTCAGCGCCTCTGGTTGAGGAGCTGACCAAGGGACTGGGTGTCCTGTTCGTCTTCCTCATCTGGCGCCGCGCGATCAATGGGACGATTGACGGGGTCGTGTATGCGGCGTTCACTGCCGCCGGATTCGCCTTCGTTGAGAATATTCTCTACTTCGTTCAGGGATGGGAGTACGTGAGGACCATTTTCGTCATGCGCGCACTGCTGTCTCCATTCGCTCACCTGACGTTCACGGCTTGCACGGGGGTGGCCATCGGCGTCTCCTCTCGCCGGCGGTCCCAGTACGCTTGGGCGTGGATGGCTCCTGTGGGCCTGGTCGGTGCCATTGTGCTTCACGCGACCTGGAACGGGTTCGTCGCCGAGAACTTCGGGGTGTATCTGCTGCTTCAGTTCCCCTTCTACGCTCTGTGCGCTGGGCTGGTCTCGTGGTTGCGTTGGAGTGAGCGCCGGTCCATGCGCCGGGGGATAGAGGACTACGCCCACGCCGGCTGGTTCTCCCCGGCCGAGGTTCAGATGCTCACCACCGGTGGGGGGCGTCGGGCGGGCAGACGGTGGGCCGTCACCAGGGGGCCGCAGGCCGCAGCGGCCATGAACACGTTCCAGAAAGGCGCTGCGGAGCTCGCTCAGCTGCGCCAGCAGGCGGTGGACAGTCATGTTCAGGGCGAGCTGTCGGTCAAGGAGACCGAGCTGCTCACCCGAATCAGCTCGGCGCGCCGATCCTTCCTCGGGGCCGGCTAGGAGGCATCAGGAGCCGAATGTCCTGCGACGGTTCAGGTCTTGCTGCGCGAGTACCGGGGACTGTTGCGCAGGCACGGAGTAGCATGCGCGGCGTCAGCATTTTCACGGAGACGTTGCTGTCGCCCCCGAGCGGCAGCCACGGCTCACGGCCAGAGGACCACGATTGAGCACAGAGCAGATCACACCCAGCACCGGCACCCTCACCGTCAAACGCGGCATGGCGGACATGCTCAAGGGTGGAGTCATCATGGACGTCGTCACGCCCGAGCAGGCCCGTATCGCTCAGGACGCGGGAGCCGTCGCCGTCATGGCGCTCGAGCGCGTCCCCGCCGACATCCGAGCCCAGGGCGGCGTTGCCCGCATGAGCGACCCCGACCTCATCACCGGCATCATCGAGGCGGTCTCCATCCCGGTGATGGCCAAGGCCCGTATCGGCCACTTCGTGGAGGCCCAGGTCCTCCAGAGCCTCGGCGTGGACTACATCGATGAGTCCGAGGTCCTCACCCCGGCCGACTACACCCACCACATCGACAAGCTGCCCTTCACCGTTCCTTTCGTGTGCGGAGCCACCAACCTGGGTGAGGCGCTGCGCCGCATCACCGAGGGCGCGGCCATGATCCGCTCCAAGGGGGAGGCCGGAACCGGGGACGTCTCCAACGCAGTGACCCACATGCGCACGATCCGCGATGAGATCCGTCGCCTGACCTCGCTGCCTGAGGACGAGCTCTATGTGGCCGCCAAGGAGCTCTCCGCCCCCTACGAGCTCGTCGCCGAGGTTGCCCGCACCGGCCACCTGCCGGTCGTGCTGTTCACCGCCGGTGGCATCGCCACCCCGGCCGACGCCGCCATGATGATGCAGATGGGGGCCGAGGGCGTCTTCGTGGGCTCGGGCATCTTCAAGTCCGGTGACCCCGCCAAGCGGGCCGCCGCCATCGTGCGCGCCACCGCTCAGTTCGACGACCCCGACGTCATCGCCGAGGTCTCGCGCGGACTGGGCGAGGCGATGGTGGGGATCAACGTCGACGAGATCCCCGAGCCCCACCGCCTGGCGGAACGCGGCTGGTGACCGGCTCCTCGCAGGACGCCGGTCACCTCGTCGTCGGCACGGATAACGGTTCCACCGGCCGCCTGGTCGGTGGACGCCACCCGGTGCTGGTCCCCGAGGACTGGGACCAGCACCTCGACGCCACCGAGTGGAGCCTGGGGGAGGACGGTCTGCCCTTCAGGACAGCTGCCCGGGTCCTGACCGTGACCCAGGACGGCGAGGTGCTGCTGCTGGTGGGGCACGACGCCGCGGACCCGGCTCACAGCTGGATCTTCACCCCGGGAGGAGGAATCCACAGTGGTGAGGACCCCCGTGCCGGGGCCGTGCGTGAGCTGGTTGAGGAATCCGGGATCGAGGTCGCCCCCGCGGACCTGGAGGGGCCCGTCGCCCACCGGGAGGCGATCTTCCGTTTCGCCTCGGTCACGTGCCGCCAGGACGAGATCTTCTTCCTCCTGCACCTGCCGACCCGGCGCCCGATCAGGAAGGACGGTTGGACGTGCCTGGAGCGCGACGTCGTCGACTCCATCTCCTGGTGGAACGTCGAGCAGCTGCGGGCCGCCCAGCAGCGGGGGCAGGAGATCTACCCGGTGCGCCTGCCCGAGATCGTGGGGGAGCTCGCCTCGGGCTGGAACGGCAGGCACCTCGACCTGACCGATCCGGTGGACTGCAAAGTCCTGGCCGAGCTCGCGATGAACCCGGCCCCTCACTTCGACCCCAGCACTTGAAGGAGCCCGATGACCGACCCGAGCCACCACCACCGCCCGGTCCAGACGATGGACGCCCGCCACCCCCGGGCGCTGTTCCCCGCGCTCGCAGCACCCGACTCCCGACCCACGATCGGGATCCTGGCCCTTCAGGGCGACGTGCGTGAGCACTCCTTGGCCCTCGAGGCGGCCGGAGCGCGACCCGTCGTCGTACGCAGCGCCGCCGATCTGGGTGACGCCCCCGGCGACCGGCTTGACGGCCTGGTGATCCCCGGTGGGGAGTCGACCACCATGAGCACGCTGCTGGTCGCCTTCGACATGCTCGCGCCCCTACGTGAGCTCATCGGTGCGGGCCTGCCCGCCTACGGGTCCTGCGCCGGGATGATCATGCTGGCCGACCGCGTCGAGGGGGCGCAGGAGGGCCAGGCCTTCCTGGGGGGCATCGACATGACGGTGCGCCGCAACGCCTTCGGCCGTCAGGTGGACTCCTACGAGGAGGACCTCATCGCCCCGGTACTCGGTGCGGGGCGGGACCGACCGCTGCGCGCCGTCTTCATCCGGGCGCCCTGGGTGGAGGAGGTGGGCCCGGGCGTCGAGATCCTCGCCACGACCCACGCTGGACGTGCGGCTGGGGTCGGTGGGGCCGACGGCGGTAGGATCGTCGCGGTTCGTCAAGGGGCCCTGCTCGCCACGTCCTTCCACCCGGAGGTCGGAAGCGACCACCGGGTCCACGACGTCTTCGTCTCCATGGTGACGCGCCGGGCCTGAGTACGTTCGGCCGCGCCCTCAGCATCGACTCCCAAGGAGCATTAATGTCGGGTCACTCCAAGTGGGCCACCACCAAGCACAAGAAGGCCGCCATTGACGCCAAGCGCGGCAAGCTCTTCGCGCGCCTCATCAAGAACATCGAGGTCGCCGCCCGCACCGGCGGCGGTGACCCCACCGGTAACCCCACTCTGTTCGACGCCATCCAGAAGGCCAAGAAGAACTCCGTGCCGGCAGACAACATCACCCGCGCCGTCAAGCGCGGCAGTGGCGAGGAGGCCGGTGGCGCCGACTGGCAGACCATCATGTACGAGGGCTACGGCCCCGGAGGGGTCGCCTTCCTCGTCGAGTGCCTCACCGACAACCGCAACCGGGCCGCCTCCGACGTGCGCGTGGCCTTCTCCCGCAACGGCGGGAACCTGGCCGACCCGGGCTCGGTGGCCTACAACTTCACCCGCAAGGGCGTCGTCGAGGTTGCCAAGGCCGACGGCGTGGACGAGGACTCCATCCTCATGGCCGTCCTGGAAGCCGGCGCCGAGGAGGTCGAGGACATGGGCGAGTCCTTCGAGATCTACTCCGAGCCCGGTGACATCGTCGCTGTGCGTACCGCCCTGACGGAGGCGGGGATGGACTACGACTCCGCCGAGGTCCAGTTCGTCGCCGGCACCAAGGTGGAGGTCGACATCGAAGGAGCCCGGAAGGTCTTCCGCCTCATCGACGCCCTGGAGGACTCCGACGACGTCCAGAACGTCTACACCTCGGTGGACCTCAGCCCGGAGGTGGCCGCCGAGTTCGCAGGCGACGAGGACTGAGCCCCCTGGACCTCGCCGACTCCCGGCCGCGCTCGGCTCGCGCCGTCGTCGCCCAGCAGCGGGTCCTGGGAATCGATCCCGGACTGACCCGCTGCGGTCTGGGATGCGTGGACGTCGACCCTCGCCGTCAGGTCCGCCTGGTGGAGGTTGGCGTGGTTCGCACGCCGCCTTCCCAGAGCCCCGAGCTGAGGCTGCTGACCATCACGGAGGCCATTGAGGACTGGATCGCCCGCCTGGGCCCCTCCGTGGTGTCCATCGAGCGGGTCTTCGCGCAGGACAACCTGCGCTCCGTCATCGGGGTCGCCCAGGTCATGGGCACGGCGATGGCCACGGCGGCGCGCGCAGGCCTGGAGGTCGCTCAGCACACGCCCAGCGAGGCCAAGGCCGCCGTCACCGGCTCGGGTACGGCTGACAAGACCCAGGTCCAGGCCATGGTCACCCGCATCCTCGGCCTCGACACCCCGCCCCGGCCGGCCGACGCCGCCGACGCCCTGGCCCAGGCGATCTGCCACGGCTGGCGCGGGGGCGGAACGGGGACGGACGATGCCACCGAGATGGTCTCCGCCGGGGGAGCGGTGCGTGTCTCAGCCCGCACGCCGGCACAGCGCCAGTGGGCCGCCGCCCAGGCCGCGGCCCGGCGCACCGGTGCCGTTGACCCGCGACGGGGGCGGCGCTGAAGGCACCGCCGAACTCAGGCTGCTAGGATCCGAACGTCTGTTCGAGCCCCGTCGGCGTCCGTCAAGTCGGCCTGAGGGCGCTCAACCCGCTGAGAACCCCAGGAGAAGTCGCCCATGATCGCCTCCCTGCGCGGCACTGTCCTCAGTGTCGGCCTCACCAGTGCCGTCATTGAGGCCGGCGGCGTCGGCATGAGTATCCAGGCCACGCCCACCACGCTGTCCGGCCTCAAGGTCGGTGAGGAGACCCTCGTCCACACCGAGATGGTGGTCCGTGAGGACTCGCTGACGCTGTTCGGCTTCGCCGACACCGATGAGAGGGACAGCTTCCGCACCCTGATGAGCGCCAAAGGGGTCGGGGCCAAGCTGGCGCTGGCGATGCTGGCCGTCCACACACCTAACGCGCTCAGGCGGGCCATCGCCTCGCAGGACGTCGCCGCCCTGACGCGGGTGCCAGGCCTCGGCCCCAAGGGTGCTCAGCGCGTCATCCTGGACGTGGCCGACAAGCTGGGCCCTGTCACCGGGGATGATCTCGGGACCACGCGGACCGCTGCGCAGATAGCCGGGGGGACGGAGACGATGACCGCAGGCGGTCCCGAGCCCCACGCCGACGTCGTCGCCGCCCTGGTGCAGCTCGGCTGGAACGAGGCCAGTGCGCGCCAGGCCGTCACCTCCGTGACGGCTGATACCGTCCAGGCCGACCAGGAACCGGACATGGCGGCACTGCTGCGGGCCTCCCTGAGATGGTTGGGGGGTGGGCACCGTGGCTGAGTCCGATGAGCTCGACCGGCAGCGCCTGGTCGGTGGCGGCGCCGATGCCACCGAGCGCGCCGCCGAGGCGGCCCTGCGGCCCAAGCGCTTGGAGGACTTCACCGGGCAGGAGGTGGTGCGAGGCCAGCTCTCGGTGGTGCTGCGCTCGGCTCTGGCCCGCGGGGTGACGGCTGACCACGTCCTGCTCTCGGGGCCGCCCGGGCTGGGCAAGACCACCCTGGCCATGATCATCGCCGCAGAGGTGGACGGCTCCCTGCGTCTGACCTCGGGACCGGCCATCCAGCACGCCGGAGACCTCGCGGCCATCCTGTCCTCCCTGGAGGAGGGCGACGTGCTGTTCATCGATGAGATCCACCGCCTGGCACGGACCGCCGAGGAGATGCTCTACCTGGCGATGGAAGACTTCCGCGTCGACATCGTCGTGGGAAAGGGTCCCGGGGCGACCTCCATCCCCCTGTCCCTGCCTCCCTTCACCGTCGTCGGAGCCACCACAAGGGCGGGTCTGCTGCCCGCGCCGCTGCGTGACCGCTTCGGTTTCACCGGGCACCTCGACTACTACGGGCCGGGCGAGCTCACCCGAATCCTCACGCGCAGTGCAGGTCTGCTGGGCGTGAGCCTGGAGGCTGACGCCGCCAAGGAGCTGGCCTCACGCTCCCGCGGCACACCTCGTATCGCCAACCGGCTGCTGCGCCGCGTCCAGGACTGGGCGGAGGTGCACGGTCAGCCTGGCCGGCTCGACCTGGCGGCGGCCCGCGGCGCCCTGGACATCTTCGAGGTCGACGCCCTGGGTCTGGATCGTCTGGACCGCCAGGTGCTCGAGGCCCTGTGCACGCGGTTCGGCGGTGGCCCGGTGGGGCTGACGACGCTGGCGGTCAGCGTGGGGGAGGAGCCCGAGACGGTGGAGACCGTGGCCGAGCCCTACCTGGTGCGCGAGGGGCTGGTGGTGCGCACCCCGCGGGGGCGGGCGGCCACGCCGGCGGCCTACAGTCACCTGGGACTTGAGCCCCCTGCCGAGGGATCATTGTTCTCCTGAGCGACAACCGGGTAATGTGATCACTTTGTAACCGGCTGGTACCCAGTTGTGCCCGACCACTCGCCAACGGTAGGTAAAGCTCTGGCCCACGTGCCATAGACTCGCCACTGCCGGCCTGTGACAGTCGTAGGTCTGCATCAGCCGAGACTGCCTAGTCGAAACGGAAGAGGCCTTCATGTCGTCGTATTTCCTCTGGATCATGCTCATCGGGATGCTCCTGATGATGTGGTTCGTCAGCCGCAGGCAGCGCGCGATGCAGGAGGAGCAGAAGCGCCGTACTGAGAAGGGCCTGGTGCCCGGCAACTGGGTTCGCACCATCGGAGGCTTCTACGGCACGGTCGTTGAGGTCGACGGCGATGTGGTCACCCTGGCCACACCGCTGGGCGACGAGACCCTGTGGAGCAAACGGGCGATCGCTGCTATCGAGGAGCCGCCCTTCGGTTCCGCCTCCGCCCACGAGGAGGCCGGTTCAGACGTCGAGCAGGCTGACGACGACAGCCGTGAGCCCGAGCAGGACGCGGCCGAGCCGCAGTCCTGATATCGCGAAACGACCGTTCTCCCACGATGTGAGCGCGGCGGCTCCCAGCGGAGCCCCGCAGACCCCACTCGCGCTTGGCGACCCGACTCGCCGAGTCCACCGGAAACGGTGCGTCTCATGGTGGTGCCCGCCTAGCATCCCAACCCCCACACTCACCTCAGCCTTCGGGCCATGCGCTCGAGCACACTCCACCCCAGGAAGGGACCACGTGTCCAGTAAGCAGCGAAAGCGCCCAGGGCGCCGCCTCCTGATGTTCATCCTCGTCCTCGTCATCGGTTTCGGTGCGCTCGTGGCGGGAAGCATGAGGCACAAGGCCTCGCTCGCCCCCGGACTCGCCCTCGATCTCGAGGGTGGTACCCAGCTCATCCTGACGCCCACCACCTCCGACGGCTCGGCCATCAGCGACGAGGACGTCGAGCAGGCCATCGAGGTCATCCGCCAGCGCGTGGACGCCTCCGGCGTCTCCGAGGCGCAGATCTCCCGCCAGGGCGGACAGAACATCGTGGTCTCGCTGCCCGGCAAGCCCAGCCAGGCCACCCTGGAGCTGGTGCGGACCTCCGCCGTCATGTACTTCCGACCGGTCCTTCGCATCCTGCCGGGCAGCGCCCAGCAGGCCGCCAAGAACATCGCCAGCCAGAACCCCTCCGGTGCGGCGACCCCGGCGCCGACGGCTCAGCCCAGCCCGAGCGCCAGCAGCGAGGCTACTCAGCCGGCAGCGGACTCGGAGGGCGCCGAGGAGGAGGGCGCAGGCGAGGGCGAGCAGCCGGCCGCAACCCCGGCCCCCACCGCACAGCCCACGGCTCAGTCGACGGCACAGCCCAGGACTCCCGAGGAGATCGCCAAGCAGCTGGCGGATGTCAACCAGGACGGCGTCATCTCCTCCGACCCGCTTCCCGCTCAGGACAAGACGAACTCGTCGGACTCCTGGATCACCGAGAAGCTCCTCTACGACGGCTACATGACCGACTGCTCCGACCCGAAGAACCTCACGGGGCAGACGCAGGACCCCAAGGTCGCCGTCATCTCCTGCTCCAAGGAGGCCGGCTCCCGGCAACACGGCGCCTACATCCTCGGCCCGGCCGAGATCACCGGGACCGAGCTCAAGAGCGCCAACTCGGGCCTGGAAACCGACTCCCGAGGGCAGGCCACCAACCAGTGGGTCGTCTCGCTGGCCTTCAACGCTGACGGCACCAAGAAGTTTGCCGAGCTGTCCAAGCGGCTGCTGGCCTACCGCGACCAGGCGAGCGCAGCCGGCGCGCAGGGCGCTCAGAACCAGCAGGCTCAGAGCAGCGGTGACAAGGCCCAGTTCGCCATCGTCCTGGACGGCCTGACCATCATGGCCTCCGGCTTCAACGACACCGTCCACTCGCCCATCACCGACGGGCGGGTCCAGATCACCGGTGGCTTCACCCAGAACCAGGCCAACACGCTGGCCAACCAGCTCTCCTTCGGCTCGCTGCCGCTGAGCTTCACGGTGCAGTCCGAGCAGCAGATTTCCGCCACCTTGGGAACCGAGCAGCTGCGCAACGGCCTGATCGCCGGGCTCATCGGCTTCGCTCTCATCATCCTCTACCTGGCCTGGCAGTACCGTGGCCTGGCGGTGGTGGCCGTGGCCTCCCTGGTGGTGGCAGCAGCCGGCACCTACCTGGTCATCGCGACCCTGAGCGCGACCATGGGCTACCGCCTGTCCCTGGCGGGGGTCGCCGGACTCATCATCTCCATCGGCATCACAGTCGACTCCTTCATCATCTACTTCGAACGCATCCGTGACGAGGTGCGTCAGGGACGGACCCTGAGGACTGCGATCGATGAGGGATGGAAGCACGCCAGGCGCACGATCCTCGTGTCCGACGCCGTCAACCTCGTGGCCGCGATCGTCCTGTACTTCCTGGCCGTCGGCGGGGTCCAGGGATTTGCCTTCACCCTGGGGGTGACCACGTGCGTGGACCTGGCCATCATCATCTTCTTCACTCACCCGATGATGGAGTGGATCGTCCGATTCCGTTTCTTCGGTGAGGGGCACCGCCTCTCCGGCCTTGACCCCGAGCACCTCGGGGCGACGTCCTCGACCTACGGCAGGGGGCGCGAGGCCGTCGCCGACCGCGTGGCCGGGTCGCTGGCGCGCCGAAAGGCCGAGGCCCGCAGGAACGCCGAGAGCCCGCAGCGCGCAGCTGAAGAGTCCGACGGTGAGGCCGCCGACGATGAGGCTGAGCAGCAGGAGGGCGACGCGGTCGATGTCGCGGCCGACAAGGGAAAGGACGGTGAGACGAAGTGAAGTCTCTCGCCACGCTCGGTAACGAGCTCTACTCGGCTAAGACATCCATCGCCTTCGTCGGCAAACGGAAAGTCTGGTACCTCATCGCCGTCGTCATCATCCTGGGCTCGGCCACGCTCCTGAGCACCGTGGGACTCACTCCGGGCATCGACTTCAAGGGCGGTTCGGAGATCACGGTCACCGGGCTGTCCTCCCCCTCAGAGCGTCCCGCCAACGAGGTCCTCTCCAAGAGCGACCTGGCGGCCGGCTCCTCGGTGACCACCATGGGGTCGTCGTCGGTCAGGGTGCAGACCACTCAGCTGAGCAAGCAGCGCCTCGACTCGTTGGCCGGTCAGATTGCCACCGCCTACAAGACCGACGCCTCCAACGTCTCAGCGACGACCGTGGGACCGACCTGGTCCTCCGACGTCACGAAGAAGGCGGTTCGAGGGCTGGTCCTGTTCTTCATCTTCGTTGGGCTGCTCATCTGGGCATACTTCCGCACCTGGAAGATGGCGGCTGCAGCCCTGCTCGCCCTGTGCCACGACATCATCGTCACCGTGGGCATCTACGCCCTGTCCGGATTCGAGGTCACCCCGGCCACGATCATCGGTGTACTGACGATCCTGGGGTACTCCCTCTACGACACGGTGGTGGTCTTCGACAAGATTCGGGAGAACACCGAGGGCTTTGAGTCCCAGAGCCGTTCCACCTACGCCGAGCTCGCCAACCTGGCGGTCAACCAGACCTTCATCCGCTCGATCAACACCTCCGTGGTCGGTGTACTCCCGGTGGCCTCGCTGCTGTTCGTCGGCGCTTTCATCCTGGGTGCGGGAACGCTGCGTGACATCGCCCTGACACTGTTCATCGGCATGATCGCCGGGACCCTGTCCTCGATCTTCCTGGCCACCCCGCTCCTGGTGGACCTGCGCTCACGTGAGAAGCGCGTCAAGGAGCAGGCCGCCAAGGTTGCCGCAGCGCGCCAGCACCGTCGGGAGGAGGCCGGTGACGACGTCGAGGAACTGGCTAAGATTGACGCGGTTCCGGCCGCCTCACCAGTCACTCCTGGCCACCACCTCGGCGTGGCGGCTCAGCCAAAAAGGAAGAAGAAGCGCAGATGACCGCTCCCGTGGCCCATTCCGATTCGGTGCCCGAGTCTCTGACCAGGCTGGTCTTGAGCCACTTGCGCGAGATTCCCGACTTCCCCGAGCCGGGGGTCCTCTTCCGGGACATCACTCCGCTCCTGGCCGATGGACAGGCTTTCGCCGGTCTCGTCGAGGGGCTGGCCGATCACTATCGGGGGCGGATCGATGCGATCGCGGGGCTTGAGTCGCGCGGTTTCATCCTGGCGGCGCCCTTGGCGGTTCGGCTCGGGGTCGGCATGATCACGGTGCGCAAGGGCGGCAAGCTGCCCGGCCCGGTCATTGGTGTGGACTACGCACTCGAGTACGGCACGGCCAGGATGGAGCTGAGGCCCGAGACCGTCACCAAGGGCGCGCGCGTCCTGGTCATCGACGACGTTCTGGCCACAGGTGGGACGGCCGCCGCCTCCACCTCCCTCATTGAGCAGGCCGGTGCCTCGGTGGAGGCCATCTGCATGCTTCTGGAGCTGTCGGACCTCGGCGGTCGCGGCCGGCTCCAGGGGCGTGAAGTCGACTCGATCGTCATCTTCTGAGACGAGGATCGGGCAGCGCCTTCGCTTCGCCCTGTCCTCTGCCACTGCTGATTCCGGTGTGGTGTCGTGACCCTGAAGGACGCGACACCGCACGGCCATCGGCAGCGCCGGCACGCCTCGGTGTGCCGGCCGCTATATGATGCGTCAATGACGGAGACGAAGAACACCCCGGACACGTCAGGTGACAGTGTTGTCCCCGGCTCGCGCGTGCGCAGCCGTCTGGCGTGGTTCGGTTCCCGGGGGCACTCCACGCCAGCGGCCATCGAGCCGCTGCTGCGCGCGGTGCGCGCCAACCATCCCAAGGCCGACACGAGCCTCATCGTGCGCGCCTACGAGGTGGCGGAGAAGGCTCACTCCGGCCAGCGACGCAAGTCCGGGGAGCCCTACATCACCCACCCGGTGGCAGTGGCGACCATCCTGGCCGAGCTGGGGATGACGGCCCAGACCCTGGCGGCAGCCGTCCTGCACGATACCGTGGAGGACACCGACTACACCCTCGAGCGCCTGCGCGCCGACTTCGGTGACGAGATCAGCCTGCTCGTCGACGGCGTCACCAAGCTCGACAAGCTCCAGTACGGGGAGGCCGCCCAGGCTGAGACGGTGCGCAAGATGATCATCGCGATGTCCAAGGACATCCGGGTCCTGGTCATCAAGCTCGGCGACCGGCTTCACAACGCCCGCACCTGGAAGTACGTCTCTGCGGAGAACGCCGCCCGCAAGGCCAAGGAGACCCTGGAGATCTATGCGCCCCTGGCCCACCGCCTGGGGATGAACACGATCAAGTGGGAGCTGGAGGATCGGTCCTTCAAGGCCCTCTACCCGGGCGTGTACGAGGAGATCGAGCACATGGTGGCTGAGCGGGCCCCGGCTCGCGAGGAGTACCTGCGCCAGGTTCGCCTCCAGATCGAGGAGGACCTGAGGGTCAACAAGATCAAGGGCGCCGTGACCGGGCGGCCCAAGCACTACTACTCGATCTACCAGAAGATGATCGTGCGGGGGAAGGAGTTCGACGACATCTACGACCTGGTGGCGGTGCGGGTCATCGTCGACACCGTCCAGGACTGCTACGCGGTGCTCGGTTCCCTGCACTCGCGCTGGACCCCCATGAGCGGGCGCTTCAAGGACTACATCGCCGTCCCCAAGTTCAACCTCTACCAGTCGCTGCACACCACTGTCGTGGGGCCGGGTGGCAAGCCGGTGGAGATCCAGATCCGCACCCACGAGATGCACCGCATGGCCGAGTACGGCGTGGCGGCGCACTGGCGCTACAAGGAGGACCCCAACGCCTCGGGCCCCAGCGCCCTGGGAGGCAGACCCGGAGACTCCGACCAGGGCGACATGGGCTGGCTGCGTCAGCTCGTGGACTGGCAGAAGGAGACCCAGGACCCCACCGAGTTCCTCGACGCCCTGCGCTACGAGATGGCCGGGGACCAGGTCTACGTCTTCACCCCCCGGGGTGATGTCCTGGCCCTGCCTGCGGGAGCCACCCCGGTGGACTTCGCCTACGCCGTCCACACCGAGGTCGGACACCGTACCGTGGGGGCGCGCGTCAACAGCCGACTGGTGCCCCTGGACACGCGCCTGGAGAACGGCGACACGGTGGAGGTCTTCACCTCCAAGGCCATTAACGCCGGTCCCTCGCGCGACTGGCTCTCCTTCGTCGCCTCCACCCGTGCGCGTAACAAGATCCGTTCGTGGTTCTCCAAGGAGCGCCGTGAGGAGGCCATTGAGGAGGGCAAGGGCGCCATTGCCCGCACCCTGCGTAAGCAGAACCTGCCTCTTCAGCGCCTCATGAGCCACGAGACCCTCATGAACGTGGCCAAGACCCTCGACAAGGTCGACATTGACGGTCTGTACGCCGCGGTGGGTGAGGGGCACGTGTCGGCCCAGCACGTCGTCGACACCCTGGTGGCCACCATGGGCGGGGAGGACGGCGCCGAGGAGACTCTCGCGGAGGGAGTCCTGCCCACTCGGGCCACGGCGCACCGGCGTCCACGAACGGCCGATGCCGGAGTCGTCGTCGCAGGTATGGATGAGGGCGACGTCTACGTCAAGCTGGCGCGCTGCTGCACCCCCATGCCGGGTGACCCCATCGTCGGCTTCATCACCAGGGGCTCGGGTGTTTCAGTACACCGGGCCGACTGTCAGAATGTCGACCAGCTCCAGCGCGAGCCCGAGCGCCTCATCACCGTCTCCTGGGCGGATCACGCCCAGTCGGCCTACCTGGTCCAGGTGGAGGTTGAGGCCCTGGACCGTGGGGGCCTTCTCGCCGACATCACCCGGGCACTGGCAGACAGCCACGTCAACCTTGTCAGTGCCAGCATCGGCACGAGCCGGGACCGGGTTGTCACCGGGCGGTTCGTCGTCGAGCTGGCTGAGGCCGGGCACCTGGACCACACGCTGGCGGCCCTGCGGCGCATCGACGGCGTCTTCGAGGCGCGCAGAA
Source organism: Actinomyces acetigenes (assembly GCF_031296635.1). Classification (NCBI taxonomy): domain Bacteria; kingdom Bacillati; phylum Actinomycetota; class Actinomycetes; order Actinomycetales; family Actinomycetaceae; genus Actinomyces; species Actinomyces acetigenes. The sequence goes on along the minus strand of NZ_JASPFC010000004.1, from coordinate 101,177 downwards.
GCCTGTCCGCCGCGCGCCGCTCCAGCTGAGCAGATCCTGGGCGCCGGCTATGACGCGCCGGCCATGATCTCCTCGATGATGTGCTGCGCCCGCGGGCAGCCTCTGCTGGCAGCCCCACGGCAGTGGTTGAGCGTGAGCAGGAGACGGACTCGGCTCACTCCATGGTCGCGGGCCGCCATAATGGCTTGCACTGCCTGCACCGGCGGCCCCAGGCGGGCGATGTCGACGGCGGCTCGGGCGATCGTGGCGCAGGTGATACCACTGATCACGGTCGTGTCGCAGTGGGGCAGTCGGCCTCGTCTGGTCACCAGGTAGGGTAGTCGACTTCGACGGCCTCCGGGCAGGCTCACCTCCAGGGCGTCGGGAGCTGGCCCGCCGACGTGCACCCACAGGGCGGTGCTCGCCAGAAGCACACCCCGGCAGGGCAGCGCAGCGGCAATGGCCTGCATACGTCCCTCGGCCGAGCGCAGAGTGTCGGCCGGTTGCAGGTTGCCCAGGATGTTGACCAGCAGCCGGGGGTCGAGCCCGGCGCACCTGAGTACCTGCATATCCTGGGGTGGAAGCGTGCCTAGAACGGGGGAGAATGGGCGGGCGGACAGGTGGGCCACGGCGGCGTGACCGGGAACCGGGACGAAACGAGCCATACGCCATCGTGGACGTCAACCGGCCGTCGGCGCCACAGTGAATCGGCCGCCTGTGGATAACCTCGTGGTGACCGTGAGGAGTTGACCCTCACGCAGCGGGAGGCATCACGGTGGACGGTACGCGCGAGGACCCCTGCCAGCCGGAGCGAGTACTGAGGAAGGACATACGGGGTGAAGGATTCTCAACGGCGTCATGCCGGAGCCGGGAGGCGTGGCACGGCAACCGAGACCACGGTCGATGCCGTGTCCGATGCCGTGTCGGACGATGCTGACATCGCCATGACGGTCGGTGAGGTCTCAACGCTCCTGGGCGTCAGCGTCAGGGCGCTGCATCACTGGGACGAGTCCGGCCTGGTGCATCCCTCCCAGCGCAGTGCCGCCGGCTACCGGCTCTACAGCGAGGCGGACATCATGCGCATCCAGCAGGTCCTCGTCTACCGGCAGACCGGCATGAGCCTGGCTGACATCAAGACGGTCCTCGATGAGGCAGGTGCTGACGTGCTCACGCACCTGCACCGTCAGCGCGAGCTGCTGCAAGGACAGATCTCCCACCTTCAGCACAAGCTCAGCTCCATCGACATGGTGATCGACATACATCGGTTGGGTGCGAGGATCTCCGTGGCTGAGATGGCGGAGATCTGGGGGACCGACTGGGACCCCGTCTATGTCGAGGAGGTCCGCGCCCAGTGGGGTGATACACCGGAGTGGGCCGAGTCCTACCGGCGCAAGGCCCGGATGTCTCGCGCCGACTGGGAGCAGGCGCACGAGGAGACTGTCACTCTGGAGACCGCGCTGGCCGAGGCGATGCGCAGCGGCGTCGAACCGGGCAGCCCCGAGGCCAATGCCCTGGCGCGGTGGCACCGCAAGGATCTCAACCGGTGGTTCGAGGTCTCCACCTCCAAGCAGGTCATCATCGCCCGCAGCTATGTGGCGGACGAAAGTTATGCCCGCTACTACGACAAGCGTGCACCGGGCCTGGCGGCCTGGCTCAAGGACGTCATCGACGTCTGCGCCAGGTCCGAGGGAGTGGACCCGGCGACCGCCACTTGGGAGTAGCAGATCGCTCGACCAGCGACACCAGGACGAGACGCGGAGTGTGGTGGTAGTAGTTCCTGCGAGGTTCCTGGCTGAAAAGAGAGTCAGGGAGGCATCGTATGACCCGGCTTCTCGATCAAGATTCACCAGGAGGTACTCCTATGATGCCCCCTCACCAGTCTGCTGTGTCCACGCTGACCCAGGAAGTCCTGACTGATCCGGACCTGGCTATGATGACGCATCCACTGTCTGCTTCAGGTCGGTCTGCAGGACCTGAGCGACGCTGGCACCACCGCCATGATCTGCCAAGCCTGAATCGAGGGATTTCCAGCCGTAAGGTCTGGTGACCTCATGCAGACGTTGGGCAATGAGTCCGGTATCTCCCAGTCCACCGTCTCAAGGTTTGAAATAATATCGACGAGGTAGTCGGTGAGTCCCTCACGAGCCTGTCCAGTGTTTTGTGTAAGGTTTAGACTGATTCGGTTGAGGTCGGCGGCGGTGAACTGGGTCAGGGTCTTGTTCCAGTCGGTGGTGACCTGTCCGTCGACGAGTTTGCTCTTGGCCTTGCGCTTGGACGGGGTAGCCTTTTCTCCTTGTCGCGTTCTCGGACTCTTTTGCCCACAGGTGTCGCAGATCACCAGTCTTCAGCGGTTTGTCCTCCGGCTTATCAGAGGAGAAGTGTCCCCGGTTCGTCGATGATCCTTACGTAGCTGGTAGTTGGCAGCCTCGATGCTGCTAGTGGAGGGGTGACCTCCCATGGGATGGGGGAGAAATGACTCGTCGCCACATCGGTCGATGAGGCCAGGGAGAGGGATGAATCTCGATTCTGACGAGAGTTGTGTTACCCACTCCATTGGGTACTGAAGAGCCAGAATACTCCATTAAGCGCTGGCACCTCGTAGCAACTTCCGATTTTATATTTTGGCAACATCCAGGACAGATAAAGTAGGAGTCTGGACGTACTGTTTTGGGGTTGAAGGTTGCATGTCAGATGTCCAAGACCTCGAGAGCCGGAGTGGCCAGCGCCGCCCGGGCTTGCTCTGCCATAACCGGATCCTCCTTTTGAAGGTGATCAATGTCTGGGAAGACACTCAGAGTTCTGTCCCCGGCGATCCAGAAGTTCCGACTCCATGTTTCCGGGTTGGACCAAAGGTCATCCTGGCCAGCAGTCCAGTCCGGCAGCCTCCTCTGAACCTTTGTCGCTACAGCCAGCTGGCCCTTGGCTGTGAGGTAGACCGTGTCGATGCGGGTCCCCTCAGGATCCGGTCTCGTCAGGCGCACCAGGCGTCGACCGACGAACGTGACCCGACGATCCACGTCGCCCGTAGACAGCTTCAGTTCGATCTCCTGATAGCCCTCGGCCGAGTGGCCACGCTTCTTGACATAGTCACGGAGGGCCTCAACGATGGCAGACGAGAGACTGCCGGCGATCTCCCCCGCCTCAGCGAAAAGGCTCACATCATCCTCTGAAACATAGACGTTTCGTGTTGGCATGAACATGACTATGCACATATTAGTGATCGACGTCAAGATCCCGACGAGGCTCATCAGGGATGCCCTCGACGGAGACTCGGCCCTCGGCGGCTACATGGGTGATGGGGCGACCGGCCTGGACACGCATCACGAGCCGGTAGCGGCTCCGAGGCGTCAACACAGCGTTACGGTGGGTCATGGCAGCGGGGATTTCTACTGTCAGAACGATGATTCAGCGCCACTCATCCTGACAGCACATCCTGACAGCAAAGTCCCGCTGCCCTCACCCACGACTACAACCTCATGACTCACAACAACTAGGGGTGCCAGGACGAGACGTGAGGCGGGGTCGACACCGGTGGGTGGTGTCGACCCCGCCTCAGGTGCTCCTTCAGTCTCAGAGCTGAGCGGAAGGTGCTCGGGTCAGGCCTTGGCCGAGCGCAGCACCTGCTCGAGCCAGGCCCGGCGAGCCGTCAGCGCGGCCTCGGTCTCGGCGATCTTCTTGGCGTCACCGGCGGCCTGGGCGGCAGCCAGGTCCTTCTCCAGACCGGCGATCGCGTCCTGGAGCTGACCGGCCAGGCCTTCGGCGCGGGCCTTGGTCTCGGGGTCGGTGCGGCGCCACTCGGCGTTCTCGGCCTCACGGATCGCGTCTTCGACGGCGCGCATGCGGCCCTCGATACGACGCACGGCGCCGCGGGGGACCCGCCCGGCCTCCTCCCAGGCGTCCTGAATGGGGCGCAGGGCCTTCTTGGCGGCCTTGATGTCCTTGATGGGCAGAAGCGCCTCGGCCTTGGCCACGAGGGCCTCCTTGACTTTGAGGTTCTCGGCGAACTCGGCGTCGACGGCCTCGTCCTTGGCGCGGCGGGCATCGTAGAAGACCTGCTGGGCGGCCCGGAAGCGGGCCCACAGGGCGTCATCCTCCTTACGGGAGGCGCGTCCGGCCTTCTTCCACTCGGCCAGCAGGTCACGGTACTTCGCGGAGGTGCCGGCCCAGTCGGTGGAGGTCTGCATCTCCTCGGCGCGCTTGATGAGCGCTTCCTTGGCGGCCCGTACCTGCGCCTGCTTGGCGTCCAGCTCGCTGAAGAACTGGCGGCGGTGACGGTCGAAGGTGGTGCGCGCGTGGGAGAAGCGCTTCCACAGCCCGTCCTCGGTGGGACGGTCCAGGCGCGGCCCGCGCCGCTGCGCGGCCTTCCAGGACTCGAGCAGCTCACGCAGCTCGGCGCCGGAGTTCTTCCACTGCGTGCGAGCCGGGTCCTGCTCGGCGATGGCCTCAGCGCGTTCGACGATCGCCGTACGCTCCTTGAGGGCCTGCTCCTTGGCGGCCTGGCGCTCGGCGGAGACAGCCTCGCGTCGCTCGGCGGCCACAGTCTTCAGGGCGGCGAAACGGGCCCGCAGCCCCTCCAGGTCACCGACGGCGGCCGGCTCGGTGAGGGACTCGGAGATCGAGGACAGGGTCGAGTCGATCTCGCGGACGCTGAGCTGGGGCAGACGGGTGGCGAACAGGTCGATGGTCGCCTTGAGATCCAGGTATCGGCGCACATAGAAGGCCATCGCCTCGGCGATCGGAGCATCGGGGAACTGGCCGACCTCGCGCTCGGCGCCACCATCCTGAACATAGACCCGACCCTCACCGTCCACGCGCCCCCACTTGGCTGCGTCCATGGCCTCCTGCGGGTCGACGGCCGGCTCTGCAGGCACCGTGGGAGCCGCAGCCGGGGCGGGAACCTCGGCGGGAGTCGGTGTGGCGTCCTCCTGGGTGGCCTCAGCGGCCTCGGGCTGTTGAGCGTCCTTGGCAGGTTGCTCGGTCGGCGCGGGATCCTCAGAAGCCGAAGAGACCGACTCGTCAGAGGCGGCCTGCGTAGGCTCCTCGGTGGGCAGGTCCGAAGGCTTGCTGAGCTCGGACTCCTTCGGGGCGGCGACGTCGGCCGTGGTGTCGGCCGCTACGTCGGCGACGGGGGAGGAGTCGGTGTCGGGCGCCGGCTCCGTGGGGGCGGGCGCTGCCGACTGGTCAAGACCGGTCGGCTGGATGGTCTGCTCAGCCTCAGGCTGGTTGTCAGACCGGTTGTCGGGCTGGATCCGCTCAGTCACGGGATGCTCCTTCATGGGTTGACGGGGAGGGAGCGGCATGCCCGCTCCGTTCCGTTCGCGCCCGGCTGTCAAGCCGGGTGGTGGTGAGGTGCCGTCGGAGGACGGCAGTGCCGAAAGTCTACGTTCCCGCCGGCTCCATTCACCATCCTTCGCTCCACTGATTTCCGTTGATTCGTTGAGCGCCGATGCCCCTCACAAGCGGGCCGGTGTCGGTTCCCCAGGCCTCGTCAACGGCTGGCGCTGTTAGCATGTGACCATGCTCGCGTGACTCGCCCCGCCCCTGTGCCCCACCGCCTCATGCCAAGGACGAGTCATGCCTGCGATCAGTTTCTCCCATGTCAGCTTCTCCTACACCTCCGCCCCCTTGCTGGAGAACATCAACCTCACGGTCTCCGACGACGAACGCGTCTGCGTCGTCGGCCCCAACGGATCGGGGAAGTCCACGCTCCTGCGCCTGGCCACCGGTGAGCTGTCCCCTGATCACGGGACTGTCAGCGTGCCCGAGCATCACGGCCCGCCGGCGGCCGACTCGGAGGAGTCGACTGCAACGTCGATCGCGGGCTACCTCGACGCCGTCTGCGCTGAGACCCTGGACGCGCTTGATCGTTTCGAGCGCATGAGTGAGGCCATTGCCCAGGCTGGAGCTGAAACCGGCTCCCTCGCCGAGGAATACGACTCGTTACTGACCCGGCTTGAGTCGCTCGACGCCTGGAACCTGCCGGCTCGACGGGCTGAGGCGCTCGCCGGGCTGGGACTGGGACGCGTGGATACAGGCCGCCTCGTCTCCTCCCTGTCGCCGGGCCAACGGGGGAGGCTGGAGATCGCCGCTCTGCTTCTTTCAGCCGGTCAGGCGCTGGTGCTCGACGAGCCCACCAACCACCTGGATGCCGGTAGCAGTAGCTACCTGAGCGAGATGATGGTGTCATGGCCCGGACCGGTCCTGTTCTCCTCTCACGATCGTGCCTTCATTGACGAGGCGGCCACCGCCGTCGTCGACCTCGACGCAGCGCCGTGGCAGGCACTCGCCACCGCCTCCGGGGACAGCGGCCCCATGGGTGCCTACCGGTGCACGGGGCGATACAGCGACTACCTCGTGGAGAAGGCGCACGCCAGGTCGTCCCACCGCAGTCTTCACCAGCGTCAGCAGGAGCAGCGGCGTAAGCTCGCGCGTCACCGTCGCGACTCCGAGATCGTTGGGCACAGCGGGGCAGCGCCCCGGACCGAGGCCCGCATAGCCCGGAAGTTCTACGCCGACCGCGCCCAGCGCGTCTCCACCCGGCGCCAGACGCAGGACGACCGCCGGCTGGAGGCACTCGCCGGTACCGAGGTGCGCAGGCCCCGCTCCTACGACCTGCAGCTGCGTCTGACTGAACCGGCGCCGCGAACAGGGATGGCGGTCTCGGCCCGGTCAGCTGCCGTACCCGGGCGCCTTGCACCGGTCACGGTCGACGTCATGGCAGGCGAGCACCTGTTGGTCACCGGCGCCAATGGCAGCGGCAAGTCCACGCTTCTGACCTGGATGGGTAGGCGGTCAGCACCCACGGAGGACTCCGTCGGCAGCCTCACGGTATCCGGTTCGGTGCTCCGGATACCCCAGCACCTGCCGAAACTCGGCGACCCTGGGGTGGATGAGAACGTGTGGACCGAGGGGATCGGGGACCGCGGCCGGGGAGCCCTGCACCCGCGCCTGTGGAACCGTCCCATCAGCGAGCTCTCCGACGGCAACCAGCGCCGCGTTCAGTTGGCCCTTGCCGCTGCTGCGGGGCCTGAGGTGCTTGTCGTCGACGAGCCCACGAACTACCTGGACCTGGACGCCCTCGAGATGCTCGAGGCCGCTTTGAGGACATGGACGGGCACACTCATCGTCGCCAGCCACGACCGCTGGCTCATTGAGCACTGGTGGGGGCGGCGGCTTCACCTTCGGTGAGCCATCCGGGTCCTGTGGACCTGGGCAGCGCTTTTACCGAATTGACACTGCTCCCAGGTGACCCAAGTAGGCTGGAGGCATGATCTTGGAGCGCACCATCGCACCCGTGTTCGCCGCCAACTGCTATGTCCTGGCCGCAGGCCCGGGCGAGCCCGCCCTCGTCGTCGACCCCGGAGCCGGCTCCGTGCGGGGCGCCATGGCCCTCCTGCGGTCCAACCACCTGACCCTGAGCGCCATCTTGCTCACCCACGGTCACGCCGACCATGTGTGGGACAGCCAGGCGCTCATCGAGGCCGCCCACGCTGAGGGCCTGCTCACCAGTGACGACGCCGTCGACGTGCCGGTCTACATCCCCGAGCGCGACCGCTACCGGCTCGAGGAGCCCGACATCACCACCGGTATCAGCGCCAACGGCATGAGCTTCACCGACATGGCTGGCAGCGAGTGGAAGCAGCCCGCCGATATCCGTCTCTTCCCGGCAGACGGCTTCTCCCAGGCCATCGAGCTGGTCCCCGGTATCGCGCTGCGCGCGGTCCCCGCTCCGGGCCACTCGGAGGGCTCCACGCTGTTCTTCTTCGAGGCCCGCCTGGCCGACAACGCCCTGCTCTACGAGGCCGAGGTCATCGATGACGACCCCTCCGCCGCCGACGAGGAGCACACCTACCTCATGGCCCTCGACGGCGACGTCATCTTCAAGGGATCCGTGGGACGCACCGATCTGCCCGGCGGGGACCAGGTGCAGATGCTCGCCACCCTGCGCTTCCTGGCCAACGCCGTTGACCCGGCTACCATCCTGCTGCCCGGGCACGGTGCAGTGACCACCATGGAGCACGAGCACCACGGCAACCCCTACCTCGCCGAGGCAAAAATCCGTGGGGGAGACCTCAAGGCCTGATGGCGGCAGGGCCCGACGGCGACGCGCAGCCTCACTGCTCGTCATGACACAATGCGGACCATGGCACAGGTACGACAAGCTCTCTCCTCACTGTCCGGCTTCCCCGAGTGGCTCCCCGCGGGCCACATCGTCGAGCAGCACTTCGTCGACATCCTGCGCCGCACCTTCGAGCTCCACGGCTTCAGCGGCATCCAGACCCGCGCCGTCGAGCCACTGAGCGAGCTGACGAAGAAGGGGGAGACCTCCAAGGAGGTCTACCTGCTCAGCCGCCTGCAGGCCGATCCCGTCGACGCCGAGTCCGAGACGGATCCGCGCAAGCAGCTAGGGCTCCACTTCGACCTGACCGTCCCCTTCGCCCGCTACGTCGTCGACAACGCCGGGCTGCTGACCTTCCCGTTCAAGCGCTACCAGATCCAGAAGGTCTGGCGTGGGGAACGCCCCCAGGAGGGACGCTTCCGCGAGTTCATCCAGGCCGACATCGACATCGTCGGTGACGGCGTCCTGCCGCTCCACCACGACGTCGAGGTCCCCCTCATCATGCACGAGGCGCTCAGCGCCCTGCCGGTGCCCGCGGTCACCATCCACGTCTCCAACCGCAAGGTCGCTCAGGGCTTCTACCAGTCGATCGGCATCGACACGGACCAGCTCATCGAGGTCCTGCGCGTGGTCGACAAGCTCGACAAGATCGGCCCCGAGAAGGTGGCCGCTGAGCTCACCCAGAGCGTCGGCATCAGCGCGCAGCAGGCGGCGCAGGCCCTCAGGCTCGCCACCATCACCGGCACCGATGGCCAGGACGTCTCCGATGAGGTCCTGCGGGCGCTGGCCGGTGCCGAGCCCACCGAGCTCCTCAACGAGGGCCTGGCCGAGCTGACCGCCCTGCTCGAGGCCACCGGACGACGCCGCCCCGGCGCCGTCATCGCCGACCTCAAGATCGCTCGCGGGCTGGACTACTACACCGGCACGGTCTACGAGTCCTTCATGGCCGGCCACGAGGACCTCGGCTCGGTGTGCTCCGGGGGCCGCTACGACTCCCTGGCCACCAACGGCAAGCGCACCTTCCCCGGTGTGGGCATCTCCATCGGCCTGTCCCGGCTCCTGGCCCGCGTCATCGGTGAGGGCCTGGTGGAGGTCAGCCGCTCCGTGCCCACGGCGGTGCTCGTGGCAGTCACCGACGAGGCCCACCGCTGCGCCTCCGACGCCATCGCCGATGCGCTGCGCGCTCGCGGCATTAGCGCCGACGTGGCCCCCAGCGCCGCCAAGTTCGGCAAGCAGATCAAGGCCGCGGACAAACGGTCTATCCCCTTCGTGTGGTTCCCCGGCGGTGACGGAGCCCCCGACTCGGTCAAGGACATCCGCTCCGGCGAGCAGGTCGAGGCCGACGCCGCCACCTGGCAGCCGCCCACCGCCGACGCCGCCCCACGGATCACCGTCAGCCCGGCCGCGGCCTGTTCCCAGGACGGCCGCGAGGTCGACTCAGCCTCATGACCCCCAGCCGGAGCGAGTCCAGCAGCACGCACCACGTCCAGCAGGCGACCATGGCGCTGTCCGCCCTCCGGGACAGCCTGACCGCCCTGTCCATGCCCTACGTCCTTCAAGGAACCGCCGCCGCCGACAAGGCCACGCTCATTCGCGACCAGCTCGGCGACTACATCCTTCCCCGCCTGGCCAGCCTGGACGCCCCGCTGCTGGCCGTGGTCGGCGGCTCGACCGGGGCCGGCAAGTCGACCCTCGTGTCCTCGCTCGTTCGCAGGCACGTGGCCAGGGCCTCGGCGATCCGCCCGACCACGCGTCGCCCCCTGCTGCTGCACGCACCGACCGACGCCGCCTGGTTCGACACCGACCGGGTCCTGGGCTCCCTGTCGCGCATGCGCGTGGACGCCGACGCACCGGCGAGCCCGGCCACCGACCACACGCCCAGAGAGCTCGAGCTGCGGGCCTGCGAGGGGCTGCCCGAGGGACTGGCGATCGTGGACGCGCCCGATGTCGACTCCGTGGTCGAGGACAACCGGGACCTGGCCGCGACGCTCCTGGCCGGGGCAGACCTGTGGATCTTCGTCACCACGGCGGCTCGCTACGCCGACGCCGTCCCCTGGGAGCACCTGCGGGCCGCGGCCGAGCGGCACATCACGGCCGCCATCGTCCTGGACCGCGTACCGCAGGGCGCGCAGATCGAGGTGGAGGCCGACCTGCGGCGCCGGCTCGCGGAGGCGAACTTGGCTGAGGCGCCCGTCTTCACGATTCCCGAGACCGCTCTGGACGATGACGGCTTCCTGCCTGAGTCCTGCGTGTCGCCGCTGCGCCAGTGGCTGGGGGCACTGGCCTCCGACGCGGCCGCTCGCCAGGACGTCGCGCACCGCAGCCTGACCGGCGCCATCGGTTCCCTCCTGACGCAGAGCGAGCTGCTCGCCGTCGAGCTGGGCTCCCAGGAGGCCGAGCACGCCGAGCTGCGTCGAGCAGCCACCTCCGAGCACGATGACGCTCTGGCACGCGTCATCGAGGCCACCGAGGACGGTTCCATGCTGCACGGTGAGGTGCTGGCCCGCTGGCAGGAGTTCGTGGGCACCGGGGACCTGTTCCGGTCCTTGGAGGCGCAGGTGGGGAGGGTCCGCGACCGCGTCACGTCGCTCCTGCGGGGACGTCCGGCCCCGGCCAAGCGCGTTGAGCAGGCGATCGGCTCCTCCCTGGTCGAGCTCCTGGTCGCCGAGTCCCAACGGGCCTGTCTGGCCACGGAACGCTCCTGGAGACGGGCCGGCACCTCCCAGCAGGCCCTGAACCGGGCCCTGGCTGAGGTGCCCAGTCAGACCGGGCTGGAGGTCGTCGCCGCGGCCCTCGTCCACGACTGGCAGCGTCAGGTTCTCACGCTCGTTCGAGCCGAGGGCTCTGACAAGCGGCTCACCGCCCGCCTGCTGTCCCTGGGGATCAACGGCGCCGGAGTCGTTCTCATGATCCTCGTCTTCGCCCACACCGGCGGACTGTCCGGGGGAGAGGTGGGGATCGCGGGCGGCACTGCCATCCTGGCTCAGCGCGTTCTGGAGGCCGTCTTCGGAGACCAGGCGATGCGCGGCATGACCAAGCGGGCCCGGGAGGACCTCTGCGAGCGTGCCACGGCCCTGTTCGCCAACCAGGCGAAGTGCTTCACCGATGCTCTTCCGCTGCCCACCCCCAGCGCCGACACGCTGCGAGAACAGCTTCAGGCCTGCCAGGAGGCGGCCACGTCGTTGCGCGCCCTGCCGGCGGCCCGCGGCCGTCGGACGGCCGGCAGGAGGGCCAGGTGACGACCGACGGCCCCGGCGCCCTAGACCTGCCGCAGGTTCTTGAGGACCTGGCCAGGGCCGTCGACCTGGGCGAGCGGCTCGGTCTGGGCGAAGAGCTCACCCAGGCCCGGGACGTCCTCACGCAGGCCTCCCACCGACGGCGTCTGGCGCCGCAGACCACCGTGGCGGCCCTTCTCGGGGCGACCGGGTCGGGCAAGTCCAGCCTCGCCAACGCCATGGCCGGCTCCGAGGTGTCCCGAACCGCCCGCACCCGCCCGACGACCACCCAGCCCCTCGCCGTCGTCCCAGACACGGCTGTCGAAGCCACTGAGCTGCTGGACTGGCTCTCCATCAGCCACAGGGTGCGCGTCGACGGTGACTGGGCCCTGGGCGGGTCCACGGTGCTGGTCGATCTGCCCGACATCGACTCCGACGAACCCGCGCACCGGGTCATCGCCCAGCGCATGGCGGGCAAGGTCGATGTCCTGGTGTGGGTCCTCGATCCGGAGAAGTACGCCGATGGCGTCGTTCATCGTGATTTCCTCATTCCCATGGCGGCGCACGCCGAGGTCATGGTGGTCGCCCTCAACCAGGTGGATCGGCTCGACCCTGAGAGCCGGGACGCAGTGCTCAGCGACCTCAGGAGGATTCTGGACCGGGAAGGTCTTGGAACCGTCTCAGTGATTCCCGTCAGTGCCCGCACCGGACAGGGCGTTGAGACCCTGGCGCACGCCGTGGCTTCCGTCGCCTCCAGCAGGCTGGCCAGCGCTCGAAGTCTCGTCGCCCACGCCAGGCGCGCAGCCAGTGAGCTGGGGGAACGCACGGGGCTCATCACTACTCCATTAGGCCTCGGTGCGCCAACACCGGACCCGGCCGCTCGGCAGGCGCCGCAGGTACGTCAGTCCCTCGATGCGCTTCGGCTGGCGGCCGCGAGCCTCGCCGGAGTCGACGTCGTCTCGCAGGCGGTTGAAGGATCGGACCGTCACCGGGCCCATACCCGAGTCGGTTGGTTCTGGCTGCGGTGGATCGAGCACCTGCGGCGCGACCCGCTTCGAGCCCTTCACCTGGGAACCGGGCGACCACCGGCCCCGAAGTCCGCAGACGCCGAACAATCCGACGGCGCCACGGGCCCCGGCGTCATCGACCTGACCTCTCTGCCCCCCGCAGGGCCTGCGGCAACGGGCAGGCTGCGCAGCAGCGCTCACGTCTACGCCGTGGCGGCCTGCTCCGCTCTGCCCGGCGACCTGGCCGCTCAGGCCGTCCTGCGCAGTGACGAGCGTGCCGAGAGGCTTGCCGCGCCTCTGGAACTGGCTGTGGCCCAGGTGGACTACGGGACGTGGAAGCGCCCGGTCTGGTGGGGGCTCGCCAACATGCTGCAGTGGGTGACCGCACTGACGGCACTGATCGGCGGGTTGTGGCTGGTGGCCATTCACGTGCTGGAGGACTACCTCCTGCTCGTCAGCATCGACGTTCCGCGCTGGGGGGCGGTCCCCTGGCCCACCATCCTCCTGCTCGGAGGCCTGCTGACCGGACTGGTCCTGGCAGGGCTGGGAACGTTGCTGGCCCGCCTGCAGGCCAGACGCCACAGCAGACGGATCATTGAGCGCTTGCGCCGGGCCACCGACGAGGTCGTGAACGCCGAGCTCATCGAGCTGCTCAAGGCCGAGACGCACGGGTGGGTGGAGCTCGCACAGACTCTGGATCGAATCATCTCGAATGACACCATCTACTCACATTGAATGACACCATTATGGCGTCATGTTCTCTGGACAGGCATGACTGATAGTGTCAAAATGGTGCCATGCATTTGGACGCCTACACCGAGACCTTGCGCCGGACCCTTGTGGAGACCTCGTCCCTGGGCGACGAACGGACCCAGGAGGTGGCCCGCTCCCTGACGGCAGCACTCGATCCGGCTCTGCGCCTCGTGGCCCTGCAGATGCTGACGGACACTGCTGATGAGCTCAACAGCGAGCTCGACGGAGCACATGTCGCCGTGGTGATGGACGGTTCGACACCCCATCTTCTGGCTACCCAGGCTGATCGGCCTGATGAGCAGGATCAGGGCTACGTGACGGGGCCGGAACGCTATACCGATACTCCGGCGCACGCGGCACCTGAGGTGCAGGAGGGACCGGAGGTCCGCACAACGCTGCGCCTGCCCGAGTCGCTCAAGCAGCAGATTGACGCCGCAGCCCGGAGCCAGGGACGCTCGGTCAATGCCTGGCTCGTCGAGGCGGCTCGCAGCGCGCTGGCAGGACATGAGTCGCCGTCAGGCTCTTGGAGCTCAGCGGGTACCTGGACCGTTGGCAGTGGGGCCGCTCGTGGTGGCAGTGAGCTCGACGGCGCCGGAAACCACTCCGGCCGGCCCACTGGACCGACAGGGCGGCGGACCTCCGGGGTGAAGCTCACTGGGTGGTTCGGCTGATCCGTGCCACCGCGCCGTCGTGCCACCGACTTGGTCCGAGCCCAATCACTTCTCCGCTGCCTGACCAGTGCGGCAGTCCGCGCAGACACCTGAAACCTGAGGAGACCACCCATGCCGATATGGACCTTTGACCTTCCCGATGACGTCCAGCCGAACCTCGTCCTGGACCTGTCCACCCTGAGCGTGGTGACCGCGCCAGGGGGGAGCAGCACGATCACCGTCGAGGCCGACGAGATCTTGGAACCCCTCCTAGACGTCACCGCCGACGGAGCCAAAGTGAGCATCCGTCAGATCGCTCTCGTGGGACGTGAGCGATTTGCGGGCATCTGGCCATGGGGCCCGCAGACATCTCGGGTTCGGGTCACGGTGCCGCACGGTACGCGCCTGGATGCCCGCCTCGATGCAGGATCGATCAGCGCTGAGCACTCCTGGGAGCAGGTGCAGATACGGACCTCGGCGGGATCGATCCGGCTGGGCGACTGCACGAGTGTGCAGGTGCACGCCGACGCCGGCTCCATCGTCATCGGTGCTCTGCATGACGGGAACGTGCGGGCCCAAGCCGGTTCGGTGCGCATCCGCTCCACCTCCGGCACCGTGTTGGCCCACACGGAGGCCGGCTCGGTCAAGATCGTTGAGGCGTATGAAGGATCCCTGGATCTGTCCAGTGAGATGGGAACCGTGTCGGTGGGGGTGCCTGAGGGAACTGCGGTCCTGGCAGACTGCCATTCCGACTTCGGTCGAGTCACGATCGACCTTCCCCGCCAGGACCACCCCGAGCTGTTCGAGAGGCGCCTCGAGCTGAGGGCTCGCGCGCAGATGGGAACTGTGCGGGTGCGCAGGGGCTGAGCACCCACCAATGCGGCGGCCGGCTGGCAAAATACTGGGGGCGGCAACGCGTGTTGCCGCCCCCAGCCGCATCAGTGGAGTCCTCTGGACTCAGCGGTCGCCGCGTCGGCCGCGGAAGCCGCCCCGGTTGCCGCCGAAGCGGTTCTGGTTGCGCTCGCCGTAGCCACGGCGGTCATCCCGGTAACCGTCGCGGTCATAACCGCGACCGCCCCGGTCCTCGCGCCGGCCGCGGAAGCCGTCCCGGTCGCCACGACGCTCGTCCCACCGACGGTTGTCACGGCGCTCCGAGCGGTCGTAACCGCCCCTGCCGCCGCGCCCATCACGGTCCTTCCAACCACGCTCGCCGTCATCACGGCGGGGACGGAAGCCGCGCTCACCGCGATCCTTACGGTCCTCCCAGTCACGGCGCTTGGGACGACGCTCTGCGCCGTTGGGACCGGACCAGCCGTGACCCGGGCCCTCGTCGGGGCGGATCCGCAGCTCGCGGCCCCCAAAGGTCGCCCGCCCCATGACACTCAGCTGCTCGGGGCTGAGGTCGGCGTAGATCGTGACCAGGGAGAAGGACTGAAGGATGTCGATCTTGCCGATGTCGGAGCCCTCGATACCGCCCTCGTTGGCCAGTGCACCAACGATCGCGCCGGGAAGGACCCGGTCCCGGTGCCCCACCTCCACGCGGTAGACGGTCCCGGGCCCCTCGTGCTCGCGGCGCCCGGAACGGGTGGCCGAGCGGCGTCCCTCCCCTCGGTCGCCCCGTTCGCCGCGACGGTTCTTCTCACGCCCGCCTTCGAAGGACGCCGACAGGAAGGTCCCCTCGGAGTCGAGGTTCTCCTCCCGGCGGGCGCGCTGGGGGCGCTCACCGCCACGCTCCTCGCGCCTGCGCGGTCCCTCATCACCCACGGCCAGAGCCAGCAGCGTGGCCGCCAGCTCCTCGACGTCGATATCCAGCTCCCGGGCGGAGTCGGCGACCAGCGGAAGGTACATACCCAGCCGACCGCGCTCATGGCGGGCCGCCGCCTTGGACAGGAGCTTGCGGGCGCGGTGCTCGGAGACGTCCGCGGGGGAGGGCAGGGTGATCTCCTCCAGACGGGTCCCGGTGAGGCGCTCGATCTGGCGGAGCTTGCCCTTCTCCTTGGGGGTCAGGAAGGTGACGGCCTCACCATGGCGGCCGGCGCGGCCCGTGCGACCGATACGGTGCACATAAGCCTCGGCCTCACGGGGCACGTCGAAGTTGACGACCAGGCCGATGCGGTCCACGTCCAGCCCCCGGGCGGCGACGTCCGTGGCCACCAGCACGTCAAGGGTGCCGGCGCGCAGCCGCTCCACCAGGCGCTCGCGCTCGCGCTGGGGTACGTCACCGGAGATCGCAGCGGCCTGGATGCCCCGGCCCGCAAGCTCGATGGCGACGTCCTCGGCCGTGGACTTGGTCCGCACGAAGACGATGGCGGCCTCGGCGTCGGTGACGGCCAGGACTCGGGACACGGCGCCGATCTTGTGGCGGAACGGAACCACCGCGTAGGTCTGGTGGACGGTGGCGACCGTGGAGGCCGGCCTGGAGACCTCGACCTGAACGGGCTCGTGAAGGTGCTGGCGTGCCACGGCCTGGATGGCCGGAGGCATTGTCGCTGAGAACAGGGCGGTGCGTCGATCGGCGGGGAGGGACTGCGCAATCGTCTCGACGTCCTCGGCGAAGCCCATGCGCAGCATCTCGTCGGCCTCGTCCAGGACGAAGTAGCGCACGTCGTCGAGCTGGAGCGCGCCCTTGTCAATGAGGTCGATGACGCGGCCGGGAGTGCCGACGACGACCTGGGCACCGCCCTTGAGCGCGCCGATCTGGGGGCCGTAGGGGGCACCGCCGTAGACGGCCACCACCTCCAGGCCGCGGGAGCGGGCGGCCATGTCGGTGATGGCCTCGGCGCTCTGGAGCGCGAGCTCGCGGGTGGGGGCCAGGACGAGTGCCTGAACCACGCTGTCGCGCGAGTCGACGGCGTCGAGCAGCGGCAGCCCGAAGGCCGCCGTCTTGCCGGTGCCGGTCTGGGCGACGCCGACGACATCGCGGCCGGCCAGCAGGACCGGGATCGCCTCCTTCTGGATCGCGGTGGGGGTCACGAAGCCCATGTCGGTGACGGCCTTGAGCAGGTCCGAAGGAAGACCCAGGTCGGCGAAGGTGATCTCCTCGTCCTCCTGAGCGGTCCTCACCTCGATCTTGTCCCGGTTGCGCGGGGAGGCGGTGTGCTCGGCGTCGTGCCGGTGGCCGTCAGAATCAGTGTCGGAATCGGCGTCGGTGTCGATGAAGGGGGCATGGCCGTCGACCTCATCCTCATCAATGTCGACGCCGTCGTCCTCGTCGGAGTTGTCGATCCCGTCCTCTGGGTCGGCCTCGGGGCGGTTTCGGTCGACGTCGTCGGCCTCGTCGTCGTGGTCGACGTCCTCAGGGTCCTCGGGGGAGTCGGAGGAGGCGGGAGTGGCGAAGTCCGCGGGGGAGGAGGTGGTGTCGTCGGACTGGTGCGGCGCGGCAACGGCGCCGTTCTCGTCGTTCTCGCCGTTCTTAGCCGGGTCGGCCGGTTCGCCGCCGGAGAGCTCGGCGGAGAAGAGAGCGTCAAGGCTGAGAGGGCCGTTGCTGTCGGTGCTCTGAGCGTCGGAGGTGCCGGGCGCAGTGCTGCTGGAGTGAGTCATGAAGTTTTCCCATATCTGTCCCCATGAAGATGGTGGGGACCGCGGCGGAGTGTGGGGGAGGACCTTTTGTCCTCCGCTCTTTGCCGTACCTGGCCCACCACACTCGCCCCGCACCCGGACTGGCCGGGTGACTCATGGGCTAACACGCACAGACTCACGGGATGCTCGTGCCGCACACCGGGTGCGGCAGAACCCGAACGGGGTCAACAGGGCACGGATCGCTCCTGTGTCCAGGCTACGGGAGAATCGGCGGAACTCCGCGCTCCACGGGCTGGATCACAGGTGAGGTCGGTCTCGTGGCCCGATCACCGGCCCAGGAGGCTGAGGATCTCCCGACGCAGCTCGCGGACCTCCTCACTTGACTCGTCGTGCTCGGGCACCTCGATGTCGGCGACGATGTGCGCGGGGCGCTCGGACAGGACGACCACTCGGTTGGACAGGCGCAGGGCCTCGTCCACGTCGTGGGTGACCAGGACGGCGGTGAAGCGTTGGGACTCCCACAGCTTGAGGATCTCGTCCTGGAGCTGCAGGCGTGTCAGGGCGTCGAGCTTGCCCAGGGGCTCATCCAGGAGGAAGAGCCGGGGCCGGTTGACCAGGGCTCGGGCCAGCGAGGCTCGTTGAGCCATACCGCCTGAGAGCGTGGCGGGGTAGGAATCGGCGAAGTCCCGCAGCCCCACGATCTGCAGGGCGGCCTCCACCCGGCGCCGGTCGCGCTCCATACGGTCTCTCGCCTCGGGGCCCAGGGCGACGTTGTCCCGCACTGTCCTCCACGGCAGCAGCGTGGCGTCCTGGAACGCGAGCGCGCGCAGAGGCGAGGGCCCGGTCACCTGCGTGGAGTCGACGGTGACGCCGCCCTCGACGGGCTGCTCCAGCCCGGCCAGCAGTCTCAGGATCGTGGACTTGCCGCACCCGGAGGGCCCCACGAGCGAGACGAACTCGCCGGGTGCGACCGTCAGGTCGATGTCATTGAGGACGGGAAGCTGATCCGGCTTGGCAGCCTCTGCCTCATAGCGAGCCCTCGCAGCGGGGGAGAACTGGCGCAGCAGCAGATGGAGCCACCCGTGCTCCAGGTCATGGGACAAGGGGTAGCTGTGGGAGACACCAGTGAGATCGACCTGTGCGCCACGAGGGGCGGACGGAGTTGAGACCTGCGGCGCGCCAGCAGCCGTTGGAGAACTAGCAGACATCGGTTCACCACCTCACAAGGTTCTGCTGCCATGCCAGCAGCGAGGAGCGGATCTTGAACAGCATGACCATGAGCGTGCGGCAGAAGGTCACCAGAATGATGAGGCCCACGTACATCCGGGGGTAGTCCGCCCAGCCCTTGACCCAGTTGATGTACCAGGCCAGGCCCTTGTCGACGCCGGTCAGCTCGGCGGTCATGAGGGCGGCGAGCGAGGTGCCCAGGCCTGTGAACAGGCCGGTGAGCATGTCCGGTAGCGCTGAGGGCACGGCCACCCGCCTGATGAGGAAGAGCTCGTCGGCTCCCAGCGTGCGGGCCATGTCGATGTAGTCGCGGCGCACGGAGCGTACTCCCGCGCGGGTCATGGTCGCCATGGGGAACCAGGCGCCGAAGCCGACGATGAAGGCTGCTGAGGTGTACGTCGTCGGAAGCAGCAGCAGCGCCAGCGGAAGGAGCGAGGCCGCTGGAACTGGGCCGATGGTCTGGAGGAGCGGATGGAGCCAGTAGTCGGCGCGCCTCGACCAGCCCATGAGCAGGCCTGTGAAGAACCCCAGCACCGATCCGGCCGTGTACCCGATGATGAACAGCAGCGCCGAGGCGCCCAGGCAGCTGAGCAGCAGCCTCCAGTCACCGAGGAAGGAGGCGATGAGTACCTCTGGGGCGGCGAAGTACGGGGGCGTGAGCAGTCCGAGCTTGGATGTTGTCAGCTGCCAGACGATGAACCATGCGCCGGCGGCGTTGATCCAGGGCAGGAAGTGCGCCAGTGACCTCGCTGCCGGACAGGCCGGTCGGACCCGTGCCGTGAGTGTCCACGCGATCAGGGCGATCAGCCATGTCCCGGCAAGGACTGTGACTGGAGTGGTTGACTCCTTGCGGAGAAGGTCTGCCTGCGGCAGGGCAACGACGATGACCAGGTAGGCCAGCCACAGAAACAGTGCCGTGGTGCTCACAAAAGCGCCTGCGCTGGAACGGTGATCGCTTGGTGCGCTCTGCCTGGCTGTGGAGGAGGGCGGTTGTGGAAGCCGATCGTCGATGGGCTTGGAGGACGCGGTCGATGCGGTCGTGGGACTCACCTCAGTGGGCATCGTCAATCAGTCCTTGATGCCGAGGTCGGCGACGACGGTGTCGGTCAGCTTCCGGGCGGAGACGTCGGATGCAATGAAACCGGTCCCCTTGAACTTCTCGATGCCGGGCTCGATCGCGGCCCGGAACCTGGAGGCCGAGGCCTTGAACCCGTATGTCTTGAGCACCCGGACGACGACGTCCTGGTCCGCGGCGACGTAGTCGTTGTCGACCTCGATCTTGGCGATCTCCTCGATATGGTCCGGTACGTAGGCCGAGCCCTTCAACCAGGCCTCGGTCAGAGCCTTCGCCTCCTGGGGCTGCCGACGTACGAAGTCCCCGTTGAGTGCCACCGAGCAGCAGAACTCCTCAGCGTCGTTGTTGGCCAGCTCACGGGCCGTCCCGTTGAAGACGGGAAGCAGCGGTCCGGGGTCGGAGCCCATGATGGCGTCCACCCGACCGTCGGTCAGCGCGGTCCCCAAGGAGTCCGCATCGACTGTGCGCCACGTGATGTCGCCTCCATCCGGCTTGACGTTGATGGCGGCCTCAGACAGCCCGATCGCGAAGTAGGCGAAAGCGGATGACGACAGTGACGGCACGCCGATGGTGGTGCCTTTCAGATCAGCCAGCTTCTGATACGGAGAGTCCTTGCGCACCACCAGGCGCAGGCAGCCGGCGTGGAGCCCTGCGGTGAGCCTGGCGTTGAGGCCGTTGTAGATCGGCTCCAGCCAGGAGAAGAAGATCCCAGGAGCGCCAATGTACTTGCCGGCGCCCACGCCGTCCTTGGTGTCCTCGGTCTGCTGGGTGCGCGCCAGCGTGACCTTCAGTCCCGCGTCGTCGAAGAAACCCTGGTGGTAGGCGGCGTACAGCGGTGCGGCGCAGATGTCGCCGCCAATCACCAGGGGGAGTGCCTCGTGGGCCCCGATGACTCCTTGGTTGGTGCGCCGGATCGTCAGGTACGCGCCGGTGCCGACCACGGCAGCGGCTGCGAGCCCCCCAAACGTGAGCAGCGTGCGCCGTGACGGCTTGCCGTGATGCGACTGGCCCGACTCATTGGTGTCAAGGTCGTCGATGTCGTCATCGGCTGCCAGAATCGCGGCGGCGTTGTCAGCCGTGACCTCCTGAGACTCCACGACCTCGGCATCTGACGAAACGGAGGTCAAAGAGTCGGAGGACTGGGACGGATGGGAAGACGAAGAGGAGGACGAGGACGGCGAGGACGAGGACATGATTTCTCCTGTGGTGGTGGGAACGGACCTCGATGCGCAAGACGCTGAGGCGTCCCTGTGAAAACGGTGGGGGAGGAGCACGAGAAGCCCAAGCAGAGTGAGCTGGGTAGGAGCGGACGCAGCCTCAGGCCATCAGGGCTTGTGGAAGGGCGTCCCCGTACTGACGAGCGGAATACGCGGCACGGGAGCCTGGGAAGTCAGGGCCGGTCATCGTTCTCGGCCGGTGTCAGAGCTGTAGTGAGGCGTCGTCGCGATCCCCGGGCAGGTTCAGCACTGGGTCAGCACTGGGGGAGGGGAAGGGATCAACAGGCCCGACAGCAACACATCTGCGCACCACACATGACCGCGAGCGCCTGTGCGCCTCGAGCGGTTGTGGTCGTCAGAACGATGTGCGTCATGAAGGCCACCCTACGCCACCCTCCCCGGAACAATGCAAGCCTGCCATTCGTCTCATGATGGGAGCGTCCCATCGCCGGATCGCTGCAGAACTGGTAGCGGGCTGCGTGACCGGCTCACCTTCGGACGGTGCCGGTCAGTCTCCATGGTGTGCGCAGCGGATCGTGGGGGCTCGATGCTCACGAGCAGGACCTGGGATCCTGCGGCTGAGTCACCAGAGGCACTTCGTGCGCGACCGCCGTCGGCGAGAGCGCGCTGCGGGGGGCAGGATCTACTGCGCAAATAAAACCGTGACACAAAAGGAATCTTGGCTACAAAGAGATCACGTACCCCAATTTATCGTTACCAATGCTCGAGTTTCCTCAAGGCTCCCGGTTCTGAACGGTCTCAGCCCGACCGGTTGACGGGTTACCGCTGTGTATACTTAACCCGGAATCGACAACGCGGACGATGCTTTCGGGTGATAGCGGATTCTTAGAAGGGAGGCGTCCGTCTATCATCGTTCGCGAAAGGCCGTCGTGCCTGCTTCGTGGCGCGTCCTTTCCTCGTGCATCTCGGTTGTCAGCCATTCGCTGTACGAGTAAGTCCACCTGTCCCCGCCCGTGAACGAGACCACGTCATGCAATACGCTCAGCGGCTGCTCGCCGCCCTCCCTTCTACCCGGGGTGGCCTGCGATCGATTCTTGCTGTTCTGACAGCCTTCGGCATTGTTCTGGCCACCGCTGGTGTGGCCGCTATGCCCCTCCTGAACGAAGGCAAAGCCGTTGAGGACACGGAGAACGGCTCGGCCTGCCACCCCGCAGCCAGAATGGTCTACCCCGAGGGCCAGTCGGCACCCGAGTACGTGGTGCCGGTCTATGAGACCAAGTACGGCGTCGAATCGATCCTGTCGGACTGGTGCAGTACCGCAGGGAAGGTCCTGGAGGACCCCACCATCACGCTCAACGTCGTCGAGGGCAAGACCGTCACCCCCTACCTGCTCCCCGGCATCAAGGCCGAGCTTGAGCGTCAGGCTCCCGCCAACGGCGAGCAGAACGTGTTCATCCCGACTGACTACCTCGTCAAGGGTGTGCGTGAGGTCACCGGCGACAGCGGCTGGGAGGTCGGCACGAAGGTCTTCAGCCTCACCTACACCAGCGGAACGGTGAGCGCGACGACGGGCCTGTTCTCTTTCGTCAAGCAGGACCCGGACATCATCAACCCCCCGGCCCCCGAGCCCACGCCGGAGCCGGCCCCCGAACCGACTGCGGAGCCCACCTCAGAACCGAGCGCTGCGCCCGCACCCGAACCGGCTCCCGAGCCGACGGCCGCACCCACCGCAGAACCGACTCCTCAAGCCACGACTGAACCGTCGGCGGCGCCTTCGGCTTCTCCCACACCGGAACCTGCACCAACACCTTCACCGACTCCCTCTGCGGCGCCCAGCCCGTCGGCCAGTCCTTCCACGACTGCCTCGCCCAGCTCATCGCCCTCGCCTTCCCAGTCTCCCAAGCCCGAGCCGACTGCCTCCGCTCAGCCGAGCGCCTCCCCGAGCGCCACCGCTAAGACGTGCCAGGACAAGCCCGCCGTCCAGGTGCTCAGCTCCGATGGCTCAGACCTTCAGGGGGAAGAGCCCGCCTACGAGCCGGATACTGCAGTCAAGGTCCGCGGCACGGGCTGGTGCTCCCAGGGGACGATGCTCGACGGCGAGAAGCCGGTCGAGATCAAGGTCGCGGCCTACGGCGGGTACGTGGTTCCGGGAACGCTCTCGGTTCCCGTCACCTTCCATCACGGGGCCTTCGAGGCCCAGCTCAACCTGTCGGCCCTCTACACCGGGGGGAACGTCGACAAGGGGCGCTACTACCTGCAGCTCTCGCTCATCGATTCCGGGCTGACGGCCGCCACCAACATCTTCGCCCTCAACAAGGCCGTCACTCCGCAGCCCAAGCCGGAGCCGTCCCCCGCGCCGAGCCCTGCTCCCACGCCTTCTGCTGCACCGTCGTCGGATCCCTCCGCCTCACCCCGGCCCTCTGAGACGGCGTCTCCGGCTCCCGCGCCGCACACCACCGGCCCCGATCAGAACGCTCAGAGGCCGAACCCCAATGGCGGCGGACGCCCCGGAACGGACAATGCCCCTGGCAACAACCCAGGTGGCAACCCGGGCTCCGGCGCGGGTTCAGGTTCAGGCGTGGGCGCAGGAGGCCAGGACGCCTCCTCGGAGCAACAGACAACCGATGCCGGATCGGACTCCCGCTCCTCGACCTCGCAGGACGACTCCGCCCGCCAGCAGACCGACACAGATGCGGTGCCCGCCCCGAACGCCGGAGACTCAGGAGCCGAAGGCGCCCATGCCCCGGAAGACTCCGCGGCCTCGGCGCAGGACTCACCTGAGGCCGACGCGGCCTCTCAGCGCACCACCCGTCCCGACCGGAGCCCGGTGGCCCCAGTGACCAGCGCAGCGCACCTGAGCGCAGACAACGCCGGCTCGCTGTCCGGGTCCCGCCAGGGCAACATCGTCAACCTCGTCCTGCCCAAGTCCAAGGTGCAGGCGGGCGAGTGGGTCTCGGTGTTCGTCTTCCCCGGAGCCACCACCAAGGGCTGGGTACAGGTTGATGATGCCAACAGCGTCTCCATCGATATCTCGACATTCAACTCCGGCTCCTACGAGCTGGCGGTGGCCGATCGAGACAACAGCCTCCTGGGGTGGGCGAAGCTGGAGATCTCCTCTGCCTCCTTCGATCCTCGCAACCCGGCACAGGCCCAGCTGCTGACCTTCCCGGACACGGCGGCCGCGCCCACCAAGGGCCTCAGCGCCAACGACATGCTCCTGGGGACCGCTGGGGGACTACTGGTCGTCGGAGCCGTGAGCCTGCTGGTCGCCGCGCTCTCCGGAATGCCGCTGCGCGCACCACGGACCACCCAGCAGCTGCGGCTCCCGCGCAGGCACTGAGCCGGAGTGGTAGGAGAACGTCAATGACATCGTCAAGGGGGCCGGAGCACGCGGCCGTGGAAAGGAGGTGGGAGCAGATGATCCGGATGTTCCGGAATGCTGAGCGCATACGGCGTGAGCGGCATCCTGCGCCGGCTCGGCATCGGACCGGCTTCCAGCGCCTCCAGGGATCACCGCGCGTGCTCGTCATCGTCTGCTCTGTCCTCCTGGCCTCCCTGGCGGCGCTGGTCTCCACGAGCCCCGCTGCCAGGGCGGACACCAAGACCGGTCCCTCCACCACAGGAACCGCCTCAACGGTCAGCCCTTCGACGGTCGCCGTGGGAGGAACGATCATGTACACGCTCTCAGGATTCCCCAGTGGTGTGACGGTCCAGGTCCTCATCGACGACGGCGCGCTGGTCGCCTCGCGCCCCTCGGAGTCCGAGGTGGTCGCCACGATCACCGTCAAGAAGGACGGCACTGCGGCAGGCTCCTTCGAGCTTCCTGAGTACGTCGAGCAGGGAAACCACTGGCTGCGATTCCGGGTCGTCGGGGCGCAGGGGGAGAGCGGCCAGGAGGGCAACGCGGCGGACTACACCAACAAGAGCCCCTACTTCACAGTATCGGGCGTCACGGTCATTGGCGGGTCTGCCCCTCCCACCGTTCCACCGGCTCCCACGCCGCCGCCCCGTCAGGTCGCGGCAATGGGGCAGTCCAACGCAGCCGCGGCCTCCGGCATCCAAGCCGCTGGGGCGGCTGGTGAGTCGACCGGGTTTCCGATCATCGGTGCCTCCGTCCTCGCGCTCAGCGTGATCCTGGTGGTGCTGTCGGTACTTGTAGCGATCAACCGTCGCAGGATGGCGGCCTATCAACGTCGTCGGGCCATGGCCTGAGGCCTGAGAGCCGAGGTCCTTGTAAACTGCCGCCGGCGCCCACCCGTCTCGTGGTGCGCCCCGACGGGCACCGGCTCAGTGCCCCACACGGAAGGAACCCAGCACCGTGCTGCGAACCCGTACCGCAGGCTCTCTGCGCACCTCAGACATCGGCCAGGTCGTGACCCTCACCGGATGGGTGGATCGACGTCGTGACCATGGAGGCGTGGCCTTCATCGACTTGCGGGACGCTTCGGGGATCGCCCAGGTCGTCATCCGCGAGGAGGTCGCCCACGACCTGCGCGCCGAGTATGTCCTGGCCGTCACCGGGGAGGTGAGCGCCAGGCCCGAGGGCAACGCCAACCCGAACCTGCCCACCGGCGAGATCGAGGTCGTCGTCTCCGACGTCGAGATCCTCAACGCCTCCGCGCCGCTGCCCTTCCAGGTCTCCGACCACGCCGAGGACGCCGGACAGGTCGGCGAGGAGGCGCGACTGCGCTACCGCTACCTCGACCTGCGGCGCAGCGCCATGCAGCACGCCATCCGCCTGCGCGCCAAGGTCAGCCAGGCCGCCCGCAGGGTCCTGGACTCCCACGACTTCGTGGAGATCGAGACCCCCACCCTGACCCGCTCCACCCCGGAGGGGGCCCGTGACTTCCTGGTCCCGGCTCGTCTGGCACCGGGCTGCTGGTACGCCCTGCCGCAGAGCCCGCAGCTGTTCAAGCAGCTCCTCATGGTCGCCGGCATGGAGCGCTACTACCAGATCGCCCGCTGCTACCGCGACGAGGACTTCCGCGCCGACCGCCAGCCCGAGTTCACCCAGCTCGACGTGGAGATGAGCTTCGTCGAGCAGGACGACGTCATCGCCGTCGCCGAGGACGTGCTGCGCGAGGTGTGGGCCCTCATCGACTACGAGCTGCCCACGCCCATCGCCCGCATGACCTACCGCGACGCCATGGAGAGGTACGGCTCGGACAAGCCCGACCTGCGCTTCGGCTGCGAGCTGGTGGACCTGACCGACTACTTCAAGGACACCACTTTCCGGGTCTTCCAGAACCCCTACGTGGGCGCCGTCGTCATGCCCGGCGGGGCCTCCCAGTCCCGACGCACCTTCGACGCCTGGCAGGAGTGGGCCAAGCAGCGCGGCGCCAAGGGGCTGGCCTATGTCACCGTCGCCGAGGACGGGACCCTCGGCGGGCCCGTCGCCAAGAACATCACCGACGCTGAGCGGGAGGGCCTGGCCCAGGCGGCCGGGGCCGAGCCCGGCGACTGCATCTTTTTCGCCGCGGGTCCCGTGGACTCCTCGCGCGCACTGCTGGGCGCCGCCCGCCTGGAGATCGGCAAGCGCTGCGGCCTCATTGACGACGACGAGTGGTCCTTCGTGTGGGTCGTGGACGCCCCCCTGTTCAAACCCTCCGCCGAGGCCAAGGCCGACGGCGACGTGGCCCTGGGCAAGTCCGCCTGGACCGCGGTCCACCACGCCTTCACCTCGCCCAAGCCCGAGTGCCTGGAGACCTTTGACACCGACCCGGGAAGTGCCCTGGCCTACGCCTACGACATCGTGTGCAACGGCAACGAGATCGGTGGCGGCTCCATCCGTATCCACCGCCGCGACGTCCAGGAGCGTGTCTTCAACGTCATGGGGATCGGCGAGCAGGAGGCCCAGGAGAAGTTCGGCTTCCTGCTGGACGCCTTCAAGTTCGGAGCCCCGCCGCACGGCGGCATCGCCTTCGGCTGGGACCGCATCGTCTCCCTGCTGACCCGGGCCGACTCCATCCGCGACGTCATCGCCTTCCCCAAGTCCGGCGGCGGCTTCGACCCGCTGACCGAGGCGCCCGCCCCGATCACGCCCGAGCAGCGCAAGGAGGCCGGGGTCGACGCCGTCCCGGACAACGAGTCCGGCTCTGCGGCGCAGAGCAAAGAAGGCGGGATGAAGCAGAGCTGAGTTCGCCGGTCGCGTCCGCTCATCGCCTACACTCGATGAGGTGACGATGCTCGCGCTGCACGAGTGGGGCGATCCGGCGGATCCGCCGCTGCTCTTAGTCCACGGCCTGACCGAATCGGCTACCGCCTGGCCCGACGCCGTAGCCCGCTGGTCCTCCCGGTATCACGTCCTGGCGATCGATCAGCGGGGGCACGGGGCTTCCCCGCGGTGGGATGACGAGACCCTGGTCCGGGCGCCGCAGACCATGCAAGAGGACCTTGAGAAGACACTGGTCCTGTTCTCGGAGCCGCCGGTCGTCGTGGCGCACAGTCTGGGAGGGCTCATGTCGCTGCGGGTGAGCGTCGCCCGGCCCGAGCTCGTTCGGGCACTGGTCCTGGAGGACGCCGCGCGTCCCACCGGGCACTGGGCCCCGGCCCCCTGGTTCGTGGAGCACCAGGAGCGCTTCCTGGACGCCTTCGCCGACGGCGGCGCGGCCGAGCGGGAACGCATGAGGCTCGAGACCTCATGGAGTGAATCCGAGATCGAGGGCTGGGCCGCGTGCAAGAGGCAGGTCGACCGCCGTTATATCCGCGAGGGTACCTATCTCGGCGAGGCCGACCTCATCAGCGCGGTCAACCGGCTGAGGATGCCGACGCTCTACCTGGCACCCCGCCGCGGCAGCATGGCTCCTGACCCCTCTGAGGTGACCAATCCGCTTGTGCGCCTGGTGCTGCTCGACGGCGTCGGCCACTGCGTGCGGCGGGACGCCCCGGAGGCCTACCACGGGCTGGTCGATCCCTTCATCGAGGAAGTCTTCGCCGGTACCGGCCGGTGACCCGCCCCTGGGGCTTCCCTGTTGACGTCGGCGCCGGCCGACGCCTGCGGTATCGATCCGGTCACCAGTGTCTCCGACCCCAGCGGCGAGGCGATGCTCAGCGTGCTGGAGCCCGACCTCGTGGTCCGAGAGGCTGCTGCCGGCGCCCTGGTCAGCCTGGGCGCCGGCGTGCGAGACGGAAGGAAAGAGGCTGAGACCCGCTGGGCCGCCCGGTTCACCGAGTGAAGGGTGTTGAACGCGCCGTTCGAGAGCTCGCCGACCCGAGTCAGAGCCTGGGCGAGCGCGTTGCCGTCGCGGTATCGCTGAGCGGGGGCCGGGTGCAGCGCGTCAGGCGGCGTGGGTGCAGGTGGGGCAGGAGCAGTCCTCGCAGGTGCACGAGGAACAGGAGTCCGAGCAGTGCTCGCACGAGCAGGTGTTGTGGTTGCAGGTCGGGCAGGAGCAGTCCTCACACTCGCACACGGCGCAGGAGTCCGAGCAGTGCTCGCACGAGCAGACGTCGCACTCGTCGTAGTGGCCGTTGTCCTCGTGGTGGGCGTGGCCGTTGTGAATGTAGTCCACGTGGTCTCCGTGGATGACGGCGGGGTGCCCGCAGTCCGGGCCGTGGGTGTGCTGGTGGGCCTCAGCGGGGCGGTGCTCAGTGGTGGCAGTCATGGTCGTGCTCCTTCGTGTGCTCGAGGGTATCGATGAAGATGGATGCGACATGGTCGTCAATGAGGGAGTAGCTCTGGCGCTTTCCTTCGCGAACCGACTCGACCAGGTGGGCGTTGCGCAGCACTCGCAGGTGGTGGGAGACCAGAGGCTGGGACACCCCGAGGAACGTCACCAGCTCGGTGACGTCAGCCGGTGAGCTGATGAGGCGGTGGACGATGCTCGCCCTCATGGGGTGAGCCAGCGCCTTGAACAGCTGCACCACGGCGGAGTCATCCCCGAGAGGAGCCTCCGGCGGCGTCGCGGCCTTCCGCATGCAGAAGATTTTATATCAATCTGTCTTAATGTCAATGCTCGGATGAGCGCGTCGCGCTGCCGGATCTGGAAGGAATGCGCTGGTCAGGTGCCGTGACAGCCCACCCGTCCCAGAACTGGCAAACCGGCTTGGACGGCCGCGTCCCAGTCGTTGAGAGCACGTACTGCAGCCGATCGACGGTGGCTTTCACTCATCCTTTGACGGGGATGTCGGTGAGGCGGAAGGGGTTGTTGGGGCGGGTAGGGCGTTTGGAAGGTTCGAGGTCGAGGGTGACGGTATCTTGCCCGGTGTCGGGCCACACCACCGTCAGGGTGGTGGCGTCGCCGTCACCGAGCTTGTTGTCGGCAGTGATCTCGCTCAGGGGGTGGTGGGTCCCTTTGGCGGTGGTGTAGTCGACCGGGTAGTAGCGCGTCTGAGCGGTCAGCAGGCTCAGCCCCGTGATCGCGCCCAGCAGCTTGGTGTCCTCCTCACCACGAGCGCTTCCGGCCAGCTGGGTCGGCTGCAGCCAGTCCGCCGGGCCGACGTCGGTGCCTCCGGGGCCGCCGGTGGCCTTGACCTCACCGACGAGGTACTTCCCGCGGCGGGACACTTCCTTGAGCGCGAAGGTCAGCTTGTCCTCCCCGCTGCCTCGTTTGACCGTGACTCCCTCGCTACCCTTCGCGACCGGCCCCTCGGCCTTGGGAAGATCGCCACCGCCCTTGCCAGATGGGTCCTTGCCCGCGTCGGACTTGGTTGAGGTGGACTCTGTGGGCACCAGGGTAATCTCCACGCGGCGGTTGAGCTGACGGTTCTCATCGGAGTCGTTGGGCACCCGCGGCTCGCTTTCACCCTTGCCCGAGACACTCACACTGTAGGCCGACATGCTGGTCAGCTGCCCCAGCCGGTCGGCCACGGCCTGGGCCCTGCGGTTGGACAGATCCTGGTTGTGAGCGTCGTCAGCGACGTCGTCGGTGTGACCCACGATCGTGACCTGTCCACCGGGGTAGGTGGACAGCTGGTCGGCCGCTTTCTTCAGCGTGGTGTCGGCCTGGGCACTCAGGTCGGCTGAGTCTGAGTCGAACAGGACGTCGGAGGCCAGGGTGATGACCACAGACTTGCCCGTCACCCGCGTGTCCGAGGCCCCGTCCACTGAGGCGGTGAAGGTCTCCAACGCCACCGGGTCCGGGCTGCTCTCGGTGTCGTAGGTATTGTCCAGCGCCTTCTTGGCCTCCTCGGACAGCTTACCGTCGCGCACCACCGGCACGCCCTCGAACAGGCCGGACTCGGGCACCAGCACGTTGATGGTGTTGGCGTCGACCGGCTTGAACAGGGCGTGCAACGTAGCATCGGGCTCCTTGTCAGTCAGGCTCGTGCTCTGGGAGGAGGCTTTGAAGGTCTCCTGGACGGTGCCGGCATCGAGGTCCACCAACCGCACACCATCAGCACCACTAAAACGATCATTGCGGTCCCAGGCCAGGTGCACGTCGAACTTCTTGCCATCAGACGACAGACCGCCGGAGCCGGCCTTGTCCAGGTGGGCGGCCAGGGGGACCACCATGACATCGTTGGAAACCACGGCCGGTCCCACCGTGACCTTCAAGGTCGCTCCCACGGTCGACACCGTTCGGGTCACACCCTGACCCGAACCACCCGAGGCCCCTGCAGAACCCGACGCCGAAGCCCCGGCCGAGCCCGATCCTGCGTTGCCGGACGCCGCCGAGCCACTGCCTTTCTTCCCCTTGCTCTTCCTGCCCAGACAGGCGGCCAGCACCGGAACCCCCAGAACCGACCAACCACCCACCAGCAGCGCACGCCGAGACACACGCCCCAACACCATCACTCCTCCTCCACACAACACACCAGCATCCCCAGGCCGCACTCAGCCACAGAAACGCACTCGAACAAGACAATCACCACACTAGGACACGACCCTCCGCGGGTGTGCCCTTTAGCGTCGTGTATTTTTCCGACGTGTTCTTGACCTTGCTCGCGGATGCCGGCGATTCCTGAGGGCTGCCGCCGCTCATGTAGCATTCCAGCCATGTCGTCGACCTCAGACAGTGATGGGCTCGTGTCCGACGGCGAGCGCACGATCTTCGGGCACCGAGGCCTGAGCTCGCTCGCCCCGGAGAACACCATGGCCGCCTTCCGCTGCGCGGTGGACCACCAGGTGGGCTGGGTGGAGGCCGACGTCGACGTCATCGGAGACGGAACAGTCATCATCTGCCACGATTCCACCCTGGACCGAACCACGAACCGTGCCGGTCGGTACGACGACCTGACGGTGGCCGACCTGGGCGGCATCGATGCTGGAGGTTGGTTCTCCCCTCGGTTCGAGGGCGAGCCGCTGCCCACCCTGAGGGATCTCATCGACCTCATGAACGACACCGGCCTCAACGCCAACATCGAGATCAAGCCCAACGAGACCGGCAAAGAGGCGAGCCTGCGTCTCGTCGACGGCGTCATCGCCCAGCTCGAGCGACTGCGTCCGGGCGTCGAGGTCATCGTCTCCTCCTTCAGCCACCTGCTGCTCCACCTGTTCAAGCAGCGCGCCCCGGAGGTTCCCGTGGGGTGCCTCTACGAGAGTCGGTCGCTGTCTGACGACTGGAGGAGCACCCTTGAGATCGTGGGCGCCGACTTCATCCATCCCGAGGACTCCGGTCTGACCCGGCAGCAGGTTCAGGCCTTTCGAACCGAGGGCTACGGCGTCAACGTCTGGACCGTCAACTCGCCGAGCCGGGCCAACGAGCTCTTCAACTGGGGGGTCACCGGCGTGTTCTCCGACGTCGCCCACCAGATCCCTCGCCGCTGACGCCCCCTCCCCTCGGAACGCTATGTGAGAACCGTCACCCGGGGTAAGGTTGGGGCATGGCACGTTACATCGAGCTCCACCCCGTCAACCCGCAGGCGCGTCTGGTTGAGAAGGTTGTCGACACGCTGCGCGACGGCGGCCTGGTCGCCTACCCGACCGACTCCGGATACGCCCTGGCCTGCGCACCGGGCAACAAGGAGGGGCTGGACCGGATCCGCACCATCCGCCAGCTCGACGGCAAGCACAACTTCACCTTCGTGTGCGCCGACTTCGCTCAGGTCGGGCCGCTGGCCATCGTGGGCAACAACGCCTTCCGGCTCATCAAGCGACTCACCCCGGGGCCGTGGACCTTCATCCTCAAGGGCACCAAAGACGTGCCCCGGATGACGCTCAACCCCAAGAAGCACACGCTGGGCGTACGCATCCCCGACCACGCCATCACCCAGTCCCTCGTCGCCGAGTTCGGCGCCCCCATCCTGTCCTCCACCTTCATCCGCCCCGGCCAGGAGGAGCCTGAGACCAACGGCTGGGAGATCCAGGAGTCCCTGGGGCACCTCATCGACGTCGTGATCGAGGGCCCGGTCGGGCAGGGCGAGCCCACCAGCGTCATCGACCTGACCGACGACGTCCCCGAGGTGCTGCGCGAGGGGGCCGGAGACATCAGCCTCCTGTAACCGACTCGGCCATCGCCGCGCTCGTGCTGCTTGCCGGGCCCGCATCGGCGTGAGGTCTGACAGGAACCCGCAAATCGTGCGCCCGCGGTGCCGGCGGCGGGGAGATAGGGTCGGCTCATGGACCTGTTCGAGTCGGCCGGCACGGATGACGCCGGGATTCCCGTGGACTCCCACGCACCGCTGGCAGTACGGATGCGTCCGCGCACACTCGATGAGCTTCAGGGGCAGACGCACCTGCTCACCCCCGGATCGCCTCTGCGCCGCCTCGTGGAGCCGGCCGAGGCGAACCGGGGCTCCCGTGCGGGCGAGCAGGACGGCGCCGCACGGTCCTCCGGAACCTCCCTGTCCTCAGCCATCCTGTGGGGACCGCCCGGAACCGGCAAGACGACGCTGGCCTACCTGGTGGCACGGGGCAGCGGCCGCAGATTCGTGGAGCTGTCGGCGGTCACAGCCGGTGTTAAGGACGTGCGCGCCGTCGTGACCGATGCCAGGCGCCGTCTCGCGGCAGGGGAGGAGACGGTGCTGTTCATTGACGAGGTGCACCGCTTCTCCCGCTCGCAGCAGGACGCCCTGCTGCCCAGCGTGGAGAACCGGTGGGTGACGCTCATCGCGGCCACCACGGAGAACCCGTCCTTCAGCGTCGTCTCGCCGCTGCTGTCCCGCTCCCTGCTCCTGACGCTCCAGCCACTGGGGGCCGATGACATTGGGCGCCTGATCGATCGCGCCGTGAGCGACGAGCGGGGACTGGCCGGCACAGTGGACATCAGCGAGGAGGCGCGCAGTCAGATCGTGCGCATGGCCGGTTCCGACGCCCGCAAGGCGCTCACGGTGCTGGAGGCCGCCGCCGGCACGGTCCTGGCACAGACACCGGCTTCCGGCACGTCGCCCCTCATCGAGGCCGCCGACGTCGAGCGGGCAGCCGATGTGGCCGCAGTGCGTTACGACCGCGCCGGAGACCAGCACTACGACGTCATCAGCGCCTTCATCAAGTCGATGCGCGGCTCGGACCCCGACGCCACGATGCACTACCTGGCGCGCATGATCGCCGCCGGGGAGGACCCCCGTTACATCGCCCGGCGCATCGTCATCCACGCAGCCGAGGACGTCGGGCTCGCCGACCCCACGGTGCTGTCCACCGCCGTGGCCGCCCAGCAGGCGGTCGCCATGATCGGAATGCCGGAGTCCGGCCTCATCCTGGCCGAGGCCGCGCTCGCCGTGGCCACCGCCCCCAAGTCCAATGCGGTCACCATGGCGCTCAACGAGTCGCTGGCCGATGTGAGAGCCGGCAAGGCTGCGGCCGTACCCGTTCACCTGCGCGACGCGCACTACGCCGGGGCCGAAGGGCTCGGGCACGGCAAGGACTACCGCTACCCCCATGACTTCCCCCACGCCGTCGTCGGCCAGCAGTACCTGCCCGACGGGCTCGAGGACGCTCGGTACTACCGGCCCACCGGCAACGGCTTCGAGAAGCAGCTGGCCTCCCGCCTCGACGCGGTGCGGCGCATCCTCGATGAGCGATAGCGCGTGCCCACCGCGGGTTCCTGACTCGAGCGGAGGTTGAGGACCGTCTCACACCGGGCGGTTCCGACATAGGTATTCGACGGTGAGCACGCTAAAGTTCTCGAGTTGTCCACATCGGGGACGACTGGCGGCTCCTGCAGGTGCCACCGGCCGACGACGATGCGGACCTCCTGGGGTCCCGGCCCGAACCGAGGCTTGACCCCGCGCCGTCGGCACCAGCCACGGCGTGCGACCACCGATCCGACAGGAATGACACACATGAGCTCTTCACGTTCCCGCCGTCAGGTGCGCCTCTCTCGCGCCCTGGGCATCCCGCTGACCCCCAAGGCCGTGCGCTACTTCGAGCGCCGCCCCTACGGCCCCGGTGAGCACGGCCGCGCCCGGCGCCGCACCGAGTCCGACTACGCCGTCCGCCTCAAGGAGAAGCAGCGCCTGCGCGCCCAGTACGGCATCCGCGAGGCCCAGCTCCAGCGCGTCTTCGAGGAGGCCCGTCGCGGTCAGGGTCTGACCGGTGAGTCCCTCGTCGAGCTGCTCGAGATGCGTCTGGACGCTCTCGTTCTGCGCTCCGGGATCGCCCGCACCATCGCCCAGGCCCGCCAGGACGTGGTCCACCGCCACATCCTCGTCGACGGCAAGGTCGTGGACCGCCCCTCCTACCGCGTCAAGCCCGGCCAGACCATCCAGGTCCGTCCCCGCTCCCAGGTGATGGTGCCCTTCCAGGTCGCCGCCGCCGGCGCGCACCGCGACGTGCTGCCCCCCGTCCCGGAGTACCTCAACGTGGACCTCGAGAAGCTCTCGGCCACGCTGGTGCGCCGCCCCAAGCGCGATGAGGTCCCCGTGACCTGTGACGTCCAGATGGTCGTCGAGTACTACTCGCGCTGACCCTCACGCTCACCTGACGCCGGGGCGCCCCGGACCCATGAGAGGTTCGGGGCGCCCCGGCGTGGGAGTACGCTCACCATGGAGCAACCCGACCGGATCCGCGCCCACAGGCGACTGGTTCCACCGTCTCCGCTGTCCATCGGGCCGGCCGGTCGGCCACACCACACCGCCCACACGCCCCGGCACCAGGCCCAAGAGCCGCAGTGCCCGGGCACACCTCGAACAGGATGAGGACCCCATGCGCACATCCGAGATCCGCAGCCGCTGGCTGGACTACTTCGCCGCGAACGACCACGAGATCCGGCCCTCGGTCTCCCTGGTGTCGCCCGAGCCCTCCATCCTGTTCACCGTGGCCGGCATGGTTCCCTTCATCCCCTACATCCTGGGGACCGAGGAGGCCCCCTGGCCCCGGGCCGCCTCGGTGCAGAAGTGCATCCGCACCAATGACATCGACAACGTCGGTATCACGACGCGCCACGGCACCTTCTTCCAGATGAACGGCAACTTCTCCTTCGGCGACTACTTCAAGGAGGGGGCCATCTCCTACGCCTGGGGCCTGCTGACAGGCAGCCGTGAGGAGGGCGGCTACGGTCTGGACGGGGACCGGCTGTGGATGACGATCTGGGAGAAGGACCAGGTCTCCCTCGACTACTGGACCCGCGAGATCGGGGTCCCCTCCGAACGGATCCAGCTCCTACCCTTCAAGGACATCTCCTGGTCGACGGGCCAGCCCGGCCCGGCCGGCTCGTGCTGCGAGATCCACTACGACCGCGGACCCGCCTACGGGCCCGACGGCGGTCCCGCCGTCGACACCCAGGGCGACCGCTTCCTGGAGATCTGGAACCTCGTCTTCGACGAGTTCCTGCGTGGGGAGGGCAAGGGGCACGACTTCGAGCTCCTGGGCAAGCTCGACCAGACGGCCATCGACACCGGTGCCGGTCTGGAGCGCCTGGCCTTCATCATGCAGGACAAGCCCAACATGTATGAGATCGACGAGGTCTTCCCCGTCATCAAGGCCGCCGAGGAGCTGTCCGGAAAGGTCTACGGCCGCGGCTCGGCCGGCCCCGAGGCGGGCGAGGCCTACCACGACGACGTGCGCATGCGGGTCGTCGCCGATCACGTGCGCTCCGCCCTCATGCTCATCTGCGACGGAGTGCGTCCCGGCAACGACGGCCGCGGCTACGTCTTGCGCCGACTCATCCGCAGGGCCGTGCGCTCCATGCGTCTGCTCGGCTTCGACGAGGCCGCCATGCCCACTCTGCTGACTGTCTCGAAGGACGCCATGAAGGCCTCCTACCCCGAGCTGGAGGCCGGCTGGAGCACCATCTCCGAGGTGGCCTACGGCGAGGAGGACGCTTTCCGCCGAACCCTGGCAGCCGGCACCACGATCCTGGACACCGCGGTGGCCTCGGCCAAGAAGGAGGCGGGACGCTCCGGGCGCCCGCTGGTGTCAGGCAAGAGCGCCTTCGAGCTGCACGACACCTACGGCTTCCCCATCGACCTCACCCTGGAGATGGCGGCCGAGCAAGGGGTCGACGTCGATGAGAGCGCCTTCCGCAGCCTCATGAACGAGCAGAAGGAGCGCGCTCGGGCCGACGCACGCGCCAAGAAGACCGGGCACGCCGACATCCGCGTCTTCCGCGAGCTGGAGAAGGAGATGGGCGGCGGCTCGACCTTCCTGGGCTACACCGAGTCCTCCGCCGATGCCACCGTCGCCGGGATCCTCGTCGACGGCGTCCCGCAAAGCGTCGTCACCGCCCCGGCCGAGGTCGAGGTCGTCCTGGACCGCACCCCCTTCTATGCCGAGATGGGCGGTCAGCTCGCCGACCAGGGTACGATCCGACTGGCCGACGGCGGCACCGTCGAGGTCAACGACGTCCAGGCCCCCGTCAAGGGGCTGCACGTCCACCGCGGCACCCTGACCGAGGGCACGATCGCGGTGGGGGAGAAGGCCTTCGCTCAGATCGACTCGGCGCGCCGCCTGGCGATCGCACGTGCCCACACCTCCACCCACATGGTGCACAAGGCGCTCCACGAGATCGTCTCCGACAACGCCACCCAGGCAGGCAGCGAGAACTCCCCCTCCCGCATGCGTTTCGACTTCCGCCATGGCTCCGCCCTGGCCTCGGACCAGATCTCCGGCATTGAGGAACGAGTCAACGCCAGGCTGTCGGAGGACCTGGCCGTCACCGACGAGGTCATGGACATTGACGCCGCCCGCGCCGCAGGCGCCATGGCCCTGTTCGGGGAGAAGTACGGCAAGAAGGTTCGCGTCGTCTCCATCGGGGGCGACTGGTCCAAGGAGCTGTGCGCCGGCACCCACGTCCCCAGCACCGGCCACATCGGCCGCATCGCGGTGCTGGGCGAGTCCTCGATCGGTTCGGGGGTGCGCCGCATTGACGCCCTCGTCGGCGAGGGCGCCTACGGCTACCAGGCCAAGGAGCACGCCCTGGTCTCCCAGCTGTCCACCATGGTCGGGGGCCGTCCCGACGACCTGCCCGAGCGCGTCGAGAGCCTCATGACGCGCCTGAAGAACGCCGAGAAGCGCCTGGCCGCCGCTGAACAGGCAGCGCTGTCCGCGCGCACCGCCGGAATCGTCTCAGAGGCCGTCCGGCTGGGTGACGTCCGTCTTGCCTCAGCCGACCTCGGGACCGTCGGCTCGGCCGACGCCGTACGCTCGCTGGTCCTCGACGCCCGCAGCCGGCTCGGTGATGCGGAGCCGGCCGTTGTCGCCGCCGGCGCGGTCGTGGGCTCGCGTCCGGTCGTGGTGGTGGCCACCAATGCCGGTGCCCGCGACCAGGGCATACGTGCCGGTGCCCTGGTGCGCACCGCCGCTCAGGTGCTGGGCGGCGGTGGCGGCGGCAAGGACGACCTGGCCCAGGGGGGCGGTCAGAACCCAGATGCTCTGGACGAGGCGCTGCGCGCCGTCGCCGAGCAGATCAAGGCCTGATCCGGTAAGCCGGCTCGCCCCGTACCGCCTGGCAGATCCCGTGACAGACTCATCGGCTCAACCGGCCTCGACGGACTTCCGTCCCGGTGTGCGCATCGCCTTCGACGTCGGTAAGGCACGTATTGGTGTCGCTCGTTGCGATCAGGACGCGATCCTGTCGTTTCCTGTGGTAACTCTCAGGCGGGACCGCTATGGTGCAGACCTCGACGAGGCCGTTGACCTCGTCGAGGAGTACGGTGCCTTCGAGGTAATCGTCGGTCTGCCCAAGCACATGGGCGGCGGCAGCTCGAGCTCGACCAGGGACGCCCGAGCGTGGGCGCAAGACCTGGCGAGCCGCCTGCCGCGGCGGGTGTGCGTCCGGCTGGTCGACGAGCGGCTCACCACCGTCTCTGCTCACCGGGATCTGCACGCGGCCGGACTGAAGGAGAGGAGCTTCCGCGGTATCGTCGACCAAGCGGCGGCGGTCGTCATCCTCGAACAGGCCATCACAACTGAGCGGATGTCCGGGGTTCCGGCCGGTGAGCGAGTCCACCCGATCAAGAGAGGCAGAGCGTGAGCCACGACGATTTCTTCGCCGAGCTCGGCATCCAGCGCGATGAGGACGCTGGTGACGCCAAGGACAAGCCCAAGAGCCGCAGGCAGCGGCGTATGGAGAAGGTCGAGCGTCGTCAGCGCAAGCGGCGCCGGCACTGGCTGACGAGCCTTGTCATCGTCATCACTCTCGTGGCTGTCGGCGTCCTGGGCTACAAGGCCATCGGGATCATGCGCGACGCCTCTGCCCAGGCGACCCACGCTGAGGACTACAAGGGCGAGGGCGAGGGCGAGGTCACTGTGACGATCCCGGAGGGGGCCTCCGGGGCGGACATCGGCGACATCCTCCAGAGCAAAGGCGTCGTCGCCTCCGGCAAGGCCTTCACCAATGCGGCGAAGAACAACCCGAAGGGAACGACGATCCAGCCGGGCACCTACAAGCTCAAGAAGAAGATGTCCGCCAGCTCTGCGCTCCAGGCACTGCTCGATCCTGAGAGCAAGGGCGATCACACGCTGACCGTCATCGCCGGCTCCACCAAGCAGAGCGTCAAGGAGCGCCTCAAGAAGGTCGGCAACTTCACCGATGAGCAGATCGAGGCGGCCTACGCCGACTCTGCGGCTATCGGTCTGCCCGCCGAAGCCGGCGGCAACGTCGAGGGCTGGCTCGCTCCGGGCACCTACGACATCACCGAGAACGCCACACCGAAGGATCTGATCAAGAAGATGGTCTCTCAGACCGTCACCCGCCTCAAAGAGCTCAAGGTGCCCAAGGAGGACTACCAGAAGGTCCTGACCAAGGCCTCCATCGTCGAGCGGGAGGTCAACAAGGAGCAGTACTACGGGCAGGTAGCACGGGTCATCGAGAACCGTCTGACGCAGACAGACGGGGAGACCCACGGCCTGCTCCAGATGGACTCGACAGTGCAGTACGGCCTGGGCCATGACGGCGGCATCCCCTCCGAGGCGGAGACTCAGGACGCCAACAACCCCTACAACACCTACGTTCACCAGGGTCTCCCGCCAGGGCCGATCGGCAATCCCAATGAGGCCGCCATCAAGGCGGTACTCAACCCGCCGGCCGGAAGCTGGCTCTACTTCGTCACGGTCGACCTCAAGACCGGCGAGACCCTGTTCGCCTCCACCAATGAGGAGCAGAAGACCAACACCAAGAAGCTCTCCGACTACTGCAACAAGAACAAGGATGTCTGCGAGGGCAACGAGAGCAAGAAGAATGGCTGAGGAGGTCGGCCTGTGATACGCCACCGCGCCGCCGTCATCGGTCGGCCGGTGAGCCACTCGCTGTCACCCGTGCTGCACCTGGCCGCCTATGCTGGGCTGGGGCTGGAGGACTGGTCCTACGAGCGGCTCGAGACTGCGCCTCCGCAACTGCCCGGGCTGCTCGCCGAGCTGGCCGCTCCGGTTCAGGCTGGGCCCGCCTGGGCGGGCCTGAGCGTCACCATGCCCCACAAGCAGACGCTCCTGGCGCACCTGGACGTCATCGACCCCCTCGCCGAGGCCGTCGGTGCCGTCAACACCGTGGTGGCGCAGCGCAGTGGGGCAGGAGGGGCGCTCCTGACCGGCTTCAACACCGACGTCGCAGGCATCGTCGGCGCACTGCGGGAGACCGCCCGTACACAGACACCAGGTTCCCCGGATGGCCACCTCCGGGTCGAGCAGGCCGTGGTGCTCGGCTCGGGCGCCACCGCCTGCTCCGCCCTCGCGGCACTCGGAGAGCTCCGGGCCGGCCGGATCACCGTCGTGGCTCGACGGCACGCCGGCCCCGGACGCGCACTCAGCGCCGCCCACCGCATGGGGCTGGATATCGAGCCCCTCACCTGGAAACCGACCGACGCCGCCTCCGACACCGAGGCGGCCCGACGCCTGGCCGCAGCCGACGTCGTCATCTCAACCCTGCCCGCACATGCGGCCGACCCGCTGGCGGGCCCGCTGAGCAAGGCCCTGGAGCAGGCTGACGGCACCCGGGCGGGAGCCGTCATGCTCGACGTCGTCTACGCCCCCTGGCCCACCGCCGTCGCCGGTGCTTGGGCGCACGCCGGGGGAGCCCTTGCCCCGGGCTGGCTTATGCTCCTGCACCAGGCCGTGCCCCAGGTGCAGCTCATGACCGGGCAGCAGCCCGATATCGAACTCATGCGCACCGCGCTCCTGGCGGCCCTGGCCCCGCCGTGCGCCCCTACCGCAGTTTCCTCGGAGACCTCAAGCTGATCCTCGCTACAGCGACGATTCAGGACGGGTGACGCCGGCGGCATCGACGTGTGAGAGTATCTACCCCATGCTTCGATGGATGACGGCCGGGGAGTCCCACGGCGAGGCTCTGACCGCGGTGCTGGAAGGCGTGCCCGCGGGAGTTCGGATCACCAGTGAGGACATCCGGGCGGCACTGGCCCGGCGTCGCCTGGGGTACGGGCGCGGCGCTCGCCAGGCCTTCGAGCGCGACGAGCTGCGGGTTGTGGGCGGCATCCGCCACGGGAGCACCATCGGCAGCCCCGTAGCCCTGCAGATCGGCAACTCCGAGTGGCCCAAGTGGTCCACGGTCATGAGCGCCGACCCCGTGGACCCCCAAGAGCTGCTCATCGACGCCGGGACCGGTGACGAGCGCGAGATCGCCCGTAACCGCCCGCTGACCCGCCCCAGGCCCGGGCACGCGGACCTGCCGGGGATGCTCAAGTACGACCTGCCAGAGGCCCGCCCGGTCCTGGAACGGGCCTCAGCCCGCGAGACCGCCGCCCGCGTGGCGCTGGGGGCCGTGGCCGAGACCCTTCTGGGGCAGGTCGCCGGTATCAGGCTGGTCAGCCACGTCGTGCGGATCGGATCAGTCGCCCTGCCCGACGACGTACCCCCACCGAGTGCTGAGGACACCGTGCGCCTGGACGCCGACCCCGTGCGCTGCACGGATCCCGCCACCAGTGCCGCCATGGTCGCCGAGATCGACGCCACCAGGAAGGACGGTGACACGCTCGGGGGCGTCGTCGAGGTTATCGCTACCGGTGTCCCGGTGGGACTGGGTACTCACGTCAGCGCTGACCGCCGCCTGGACGCGCGCCTAGCGGCGGCGCTCATGGGGATCCAGGCGGTCAAGGGCGTGGAGATCGGCGACGGCTTCGCCGAGGCGGCTCGGCGGGGCTCGGTGGCCCACGACGAGATCGTCTCAGTGGATTGCGGAACGCTCACCCGGTCCACCAACCGCGCCGGCGGTATCGAGGGCGGCATCTCCAACGGCTCCGATGTGCGGGTACGGGCCGCCTTCAAGCCG
Source organism: Actinomyces acetigenes (assembly GCF_031296635.1). NCBI lineage: Bacteria > Bacillati > Actinomycetota > Actinomycetes > Actinomycetales > Actinomycetaceae > Actinomyces > Actinomyces acetigenes. The sequence goes on along the minus strand of NZ_JASPFC010000004.1, from coordinate 59,921 downwards.
ATCTCCACGGTGCCCAGGGCCCTGCGCACCGTCGACCTGGCCACGGGCGAGGCCGCCACCGGGCTCCACCAGCGCTCCGACGTGTGCGCCGTCGTCCCCGGAGCGGTCATCGCTCAGGCCATGACCGCCCTGGTCCTGGCCGACCTTTTACTGGACAAGACCGGAGGCGACTCGGCCGATGAGGCCCGACGCAACCTGCGTTCCTACCTGAGCCGCATCGCTGAACGGACGCAGTGGCGAACCGAGCGGTGAATCTCGTGGTAAGTCGCTACGCCCGGGCGATACTGGTACCACCCACAGCGATCTCAACGGAGAGGGAGTCACGATCATGACCTGGAAGCGTGTTCCGACCATCGCTCTGCGCGACGACCAGCTGCCCCTGGTTCTGGTGGGGCTGCCCGGTGCGGGCAAGACCACTCAGGCCAGGCTCCTGGCTCAGGCCCTGGGCGTCCAGGTCACCGATACTGACGCCGAGATCCGCAGGCGCGCCCGCATGACGATTCCCGAGATTTTCGCCTCCGAGGGGGAGGAGTGCTTCCGCGACCGCGAACACCGGGCCATGCGGGCAGTCCTGGACTCCCCGGCGGCAGCTCAAGGCGTGATCGCCCTGGGTGGGGGAGCGGTTCTACGTCCCGAGAACCGAGACCTGCTGCGCGGGCACACCGTCATCTACCTGTCCACCTCCCCGAGCACCGCCGCTAAGCACGTAGGTGACGGGACCGGGCGCCCTGTGATGGCCCCGGACGCGGACTCCGACCAGGCCCGTGCCGCCCAGGAGCGCTGCGAGGAGCACGGTGAGCATGCGGGTGTCCTGGCGCGCATGGAGGCCCTCCATGCTCAGCGCTCACCGCTGTACTCCGAGGTCGCCACGCTCACTGTGCCCACCGACGGGCTCAGCCCCCAGCAGGTCGCCGCGCTCATCCTGGTGGCCCTGGGCGTCCAGACCGCACAGGCGGTCAGTGTCCTGGCCCCCATGGCCGAGGGACAGGCGGACTGCGCCACCGCCCCGGACAGGGCCAGCGGCTCACCCCGGCGCGCCCGTGTCCGGCCCGTGGCAACCACGAAGGTGAGCAGCGGCACGCGGAGGGTCAGTGTCGCCGGCGAGAGCCCCTACGACGTGCTCATCGGCCACGGGCTCCTGGCCGAGCTGCCCCGCATCATCCAGGACGCCCCCGGAGCGGGCGCGGGAGGCGTCGCCATCATCCACGCCAAGGCGCTGGCCGACCGCGCCTCCGCGGCCGAGGCGGCGCTGACCGCTGAGGGCCTGCGCGTCCTGCGCCTGGAGGTTCCCGACGGCGAGGCGGCCAAGAAGGCGCGCGTCCTGGAGTACCTGTGGGAGCGGCTCGGCTCCTTCCGCCTGGGCCGTGACGGGCTCGTCGTCGGTCTCGGAGGCGGGGCGACAACGGACCTGGCCGGTTTCGCAGCCGCGACCTGGCTGCGAGGTGTTCCCGTGGTGCAGGTGCCCACCACGCTGCTGGCCATGGTGGACGCCGCCGTCGGAGGCAAGACGGGTATCGACACGCCCGCAGGCAAGAACCTGGTGGGTGCCTTCCACCCGCCGGCCGCGGTCATCGCCGACCTCGAGACGCTCTCCACGCTTCCCGCCGCCGAGCTGCGGGCCGGACTCGGCGAGGTCATCAAGTGCGGTCTGATCGCCGACTCCGTCATCCTCGACCGGGTCCTGGCTGATCCCGCTGACTGCCTGACCTGGGACTCGCCAGTGCTGGCCGACCTGGTCGCCCGCTCCGTCGCGGTCAAGGCCACCGTCGTGGGGGAGGATCTCACCGAGTCCGGCCTGCGGGAGGTCCTCAACTATGGGCACACCTATGCCCACGCGATCGAGAAGGTCACCGGGTACTCCTGGCGTCACGGAGAGGCGGTGGCCGTCGGCTGCGTCTTCGCCGCCGAGATCGCCCACCGCAACGGCACTCTGAGCAGTGACGCACTCGCCCTGCACCGACAGAGCCTCGAGGCGGTCGGCCTGCCGACCCGCTTCCCCGAGGGGAATGGGCGCTGGGAGGAGCTCAAGGAGGCCATGATGAGCGACAAGAAGGTGCGCGGCGGCCGACTGCGACTCGTCCTGCTCGACGACATCGCCAGGCCCGTGCGGGTTCAGGCGCCCGCGGAGAGCGTTCTCCTGTCGGCTCACGAGGCCGTCACAGGTGGGCCCCGCCAGGCAGAAGGACACCGCGGTTGAGCGCCACGGCACCGGGTGCCTTCATCCTCATCGGCCCTGCGGGGGCCGGCTGCTCCAGCGTGGCCCGTGCCATCGGGAGTGCCCTGGGCCTGCCCGTGCTCGATCTGGGCCGGCTCGTTGCTGACAAGCTGGGCACCCGCCCCGATCTGGCGCTCGTCGCGGTGCCGGAGACCGAGTACCGTCGCGTCGAGGCCGACACCGCTGCCAGGCTCCTAGAGCGCGCCGTGAGTGAGAGCGTCGTCGTCGCCCTGGGATCGGGCTGCCTGGAGGCCAGGGAAGTGCGTCAGGGCCTTGAGCGTGTCAGGCTCGTCAACCGCGGTACTCACCGTGTCGTGGCCCTGACCTGCGCCACCCGAGCCCTGGCCACCCGTAACGGTCTTGACGCGCCGCGGTCAGTGGCCCTGGGGACCATCCATCACCAGTTCGTCCAGATGCTCCACGCGCGTCAGGCCCAGTGCCGGGACCTGGCCGACATCATCATCGACACCACCACAACGACCCCCGACGAGGCTGGTCAGAAGGTGATGAACGCCGTCGCCGCCGAATTGTCCCGCCACTCGTGATCGGTGCGACACGCCCGTCACCGGGTGAGCGCGGTGCCTCGCGGTAGGATCAGCGCGTCCCAGATGCAATGCAACAGTGAGGAAACCCTCGTGGCCACGACGAACGACCTGAAGAACGGCATGGTGCTCAACCTCGAGGGCCAGCTGTGGCAGGTAGTGGAGTTCCAGCACGTCAAGCCCGGCAAGGGCCCCGCCTTCGTGCGCACCAAGATCAAGAACGTCCTGTCCGGCAAGACCGTTGACAAGACCTTCAACGCCGGCCTCAAGGTCGAGACCGCCACTGTCGACCGGCGCGACATGCAGTACCTCTACAAGGACGGCGACGACTACGTCTTCATGGACGTCAAGTCCTACGAGCAGACCTCCGTCCCCTCGGCCACCGTCGGCGACGCCGCCACCTTCATGCTGGAGAACCAGGAGGTCATCGTGGCCTTCCACGAGGACTCGGTCCTGTTCGTCGAGCTGCCGGCCTCCGTGGTCCTGACGATCTCTCACACCGAGCCGGGCCTCCAGGGCGACCGCTCCAGCGCCGGCACCAAGCCCGCCACGGTCGAGACCGGTGCTGAGATCCAGGTCCCCCTGTTCCTCAACACCGGTGACAAGGTCAAGGTGGACACTCGCTCCGGCTCCTACATCTCCCGCGTCAACGACTGATGACCGAGCATCCCGAGGAGGGCTTGACCCACTCGAGCCCCGCGTCGCGCCACCCGGTCACCGCCCGCACCAAGGCGCGCCGGCGTGCCATCGAGATCCTCTTCGAGGCCGATCAGCGCGGGATGCTGAGTGCTGAGGACACTGAGGAGCTGCGCTCCTTCGCGCAGCTGCGCGCCGTCAGCTCGGCCAACCACACCGAGGCCCCTGCCTACACGCGGGAGATCCTCAACGGCGTGTGCGACCACCTGGGCGACGTCGATGAGACGATCCAGACCTACGCCCAGGGATGGACCCTGGGGCGCATGCCGGCTGTCGACCGTGCCATTGCGCGAGTTGCCACCTGGGAGATCGTCTACAACGACGAGGTGGATGCGCCAGTCGCCGTGGATGAGGCCATGACGCTGAGCCGGATGCTGTCCACTGACGAGTCCCCCAGGTACCTCGGAGGACTTCTGGGGCGTATCGGGGACCTCGCGGACACGTTGCGCTGAGGCATGGGGCGAGAGGGGCTCACGGCATGGGGAGGATTCCCTATGCCGTGAACTGCGCCCGTCCGGCACCAGTGGCCTAGGCTGAGGCCGCCCCCTCTGCCGATGTTGGAGTACCCCGTGAGTCAGCTACCTCCCCAGGATCCCAACGACTACCCCTACATCAAGGGCACCGGCGCACCGCTGGACGGGGCAAGCGGCGTCGACAACCCTGTAGCCGTACTGGCCGGCCCCCACGGGGCCGTCTACCCCTGGGCGGGATCGGGAATGGCCTACCCCGCCGGGCCCTATCCTCTCGGAGGCTTCCCGCCGTCTTCAGCAGCGCCCGGAGGTTATCCGTGGAACGGACCCATGCCTGTTTCTTACGGCCCCTACCCCCCGATGGGACTGACCCCGGTTCTCGGATTCGCCTGGAACGACCCGGTCCTCACATGCGAGCGCAAGCGCTCCGCGACTCGCACGGTCTCGCTCTCAAGCAGCATCATCGGGGTCATTACCATGATGATTCAGATGATCATCATCGTCACCATATTCCTCGCCATCGGGTACGTGGGGCAGCAGAGCGCGTTCTTGCTGTTCGTGTCCTTGCTCATCGTGGTGTTCGCCCCGATGGCCGTCGGCCTTGGATGGGTCACCACCTTTATCCTGGCTCTCGTCGCCTGTGTTCAGGCCCGTTCCCGCATGCCTCAGGTTCAGCCTGATGGATGGGCCCAGGCCAAGACGCCAACGCTGGCTCTGCTGGTCACGAGCATCGTGGCAGGACTACCCACCCTCATCATGTACGTGATATTCAACGAGGGGTTCTCACGTGGCAGCACTGCTGAGTTCATTGATAGCTTCCTGGAGCCACTGCTCATGTTCTTCGGCGTGACTCAGTTCCTGATTGCGGTGGGGTTCGTCTTTCTGCTCCGTATGAGTAAGGCGCTGGACCCGGCGGTCAGAGCGTCTCAGGCCCCGGGAATGCAGTCCGCATGAACTGTTCCTGGCGCCGATGAGAACTCGGGCGCCGGCGAGCCACTGAGATGCTCGTCGACGCCGCTCAGTGCGGGATGCTGAGCACTGAGCCATGGGGCGAGGGGCTCACGGTGTGGGGCGGGCTCCCTATGCCGTGAGCTGCGCCCATCCGACTCCGGTCGCCTAGGCTGAGGCCATCCCCTTTGTCGATGCTGGAGTACCCCGTGAGTCACCTACCTCCCCAGAATCCCAACAACGACCCCCGTATCAAGGACGCCGGCTACGTGCGGAACACTCCCATGCCTGTTCCTTACGGCCGCTACGACCCCCCGGTGGGACCGGCTCCTGCTCCTGGCCTCGGCTGGAATGACCCGGTCCTGACGACGGTTCAGCGCAAGCGCTTCGCGACCCGCAAGGTCTCGGTCGCCAGCGGCATCATCGGGCTCATCACCATGATCATCCAGGTGATTATCACTACCTCACTATTCGTCGCTAACAACTTGCCGTCCCTGGGATTCGCGTTCCTTGCTCTTCTCATGATGATCGCCGGCCCGTTCGTCGTCGGCCTCGGGTGGATCACTACGTTCATCCGTGCTCTCATCGCTTGTATTCGGGCGCATTCCCGCACGCCTCAGGTCCAGCCTGACGGATGGGTCGAGGCCAAGATGCCAACGTCGGCTCTGCTGGCCGCGAGTATCGTGGCGGGACTTCCTACCCTCGTCATTTATGCCACCTTGTTCTGGCAGATCTACCACGGCACCGATGATGGGTACACCCACACCTACACCTACGTCTTCAATTCAATGCTTGTCGCCTGCGACCTGGTGGAGGCTCTGATCGCGGTGGGGTTCGTCTTTCTGCTCCGTATGAGCAAGGCGCTGGACCCGGCGGTCAGAGCGTCTCAGGCCCCGGGAACGCAGCCCGCATGAGTTGTTTCTGGCGTCGATGAGAACTCGGGCGCCCGCGCAATCCCCTCAGCCCGCGCCAACGTGTCCTGGCGAAGGGGCCGGAGCGCAGGCTGAGGGGCGCCGCATCAGCTAGTCATCCATGGCCCGTACGACGATGTAGTCAATATCCACCTGGGCCTGCATGAAGCCCTCGTGCTTGAGCCGCCCCCGGTGGATGCTACCGCTGTGCGTGGTCAGGCAGATGTGGTAAGCGGCGTCGTCACCGAAGCACTCATCGAACTCCTTCTGCGATGCCGAACGTGAGACCTCGTGGTAGGGCTGACCGTCGAAGAGGAAGAGAATGCTCTCGGGGGTCTTCTCCATCCCGTAGGTGTGCCACTGGGTGAGATCGGGCCGCGGCGAGACCCCCAGGTTGCTTCCTTTGCCCCCCGCCTGGCCGTAGTGCACAGTCGACTCGGCGATGCCGGTGGCACTACCTCCGCCGTAGGTCTCCACGACATCGATCTCGCCGCCGTTGTCATTGTCGTCAGCCCGCAACCAGATGCCGGCGAAGAGACCCTCAGCCGACTGGGGGAAACGAGCCCTGGTCTCCAAGGAGCCATAGACGAAGGAGAACAGCCCCTGCGTGGTGACAAAGGCTTGGTTGACGTAGCGCAGGGTCGGCTCCTTGTCGAAGCGGTTCTGGAAGCCCTTAAGGGGAGTGGCGCGCTTGCGCCACAGGACGTGCCCGACACCGTTGCTGACGCTGTGGGTGTCATGCGTGAACACCCCCCAGTCGTAGCTGGCGCAGGACTCGGGCTCCGAGCGGTTGTCCCGCCACCGTGACGGGGAGAAATCCGTCCCGTCAGAGAACTGCTCATTGAAGATGACGCTGCTGAAGTCGTAGGAGGACTCCGCTGCCGCTGCCGGCGAGGGGGAGGCGAGACTGGCGGCGGCTAGTCCTGCCCCGGCACTGAGGCCGGTGATGATCAAACGTCGAGTAGGGAGTGTCATGAGGGCATTCCTTGCTTGAGAAGAAGTCGCTGACGCAGCAGCAACACCGGATCTTGCCTGCTCTGCGACATCGTTCAGCTCTCAATCGGGCTCAGATGGATCCGGCACTCACTTCTCAAGCTCTCGACATGTTGTGACGATCTCGCAGTCAGCGTCTGACGACGCCTGAGCATTGGGCTAAGACTAAACATTGTTACGGACGATTTGTAGGCGCGAAACACGTCCTGCTGCGACTGTCATCAGGTGCTGAGCCGTTTAGCAGCCGTCGGCGTGACCTTCGTCTCCGAAGGTCGTGCTGTGTGGGCGAGCACAACCCGCCGGAGGTGACGTACACTCGATGCCGACCAACATCCTTTAAGTCCGTCCAGAGAGGCGGGGAAGGAGGCCTGAAATGGCCGAAAGTTTGTCAGGCGCCTTGAGCGCACCGATCCAGGGCAAGGAGATCCTCGGACCTCCCGATATAGCCCGCTCCCTGTTCCGTATCGCGCACGAGATCCTGGAGCGCAACCACGGGACTCAGGACATCGTCGTCCTCGGGATCCCCAGCGGGGGAGCACCACTCGCGCACAGACTCGTCGACGCACTCGCCGTCGCCTCGGGCGAAGGCACGCAGTGGTCCGAGCAGGCGGGGCAGGCGCAGGCCGCCGCCAAGGTCCCGGTCGGCACCTTGGACATCACCATGTACCGCGATGACCTGGGACGCCACCCCATCCGAGTTCCCCGTCCCACTGAGATCCCCCAGGGCGGCATTGACGGCAAGGTCGTCATCCTCGTCGACGACGTCCTCTACTCAGGGCGCACCATCCGAGCCGCCCTCGACGCCCTGGGCGCCATCGGCCGCCCCCGGGCCGTGCAGCTGGCCACGCTCGTGGACCGCGGCCACCGGGAGCTACCCATCCGAGCCGACTACGTGGGTAAGAACCTGCCGACCTCCCGCACCGAGAAGGTCGTGGTCTCCCTGACCGAGCTCGGCGCCTCCACCGACGCCGTCACTATCGTCCCCGCAGACGTCCCCACTGAGCGTTCGAGCGAGCGCAGCAACCAGGAGGCCACCCGATGAAGCACCTGCTCTCCGCCAAGGACCTGACCCACGACGAGGCGGTCATGGTCCTGGACACCGCCGAGGCGATGGCCGCCACCCAGCGTCATGCGGTCAAGAAGCTCCCGACGCTGCGCGGCAAGACCGTGGTGAACCTCTTCTTCGAGGACTCCACCCGTACCAGGCTCTCCTTCGAGGCCGCCGCCAAGCGCCTGAGCGCCGACGTCATCAACTTCTCGGCCAAGGGCTCCTCACTGTCCAAGGGCGAGTCCCTCAAGGACACCGCCCAGACGATCATGGCCATGGGGGCGGACGCCGTCGTCGTGCGCCACTCCGCCTGCGGCGCCGCGCACCTGCTGGCCCACGCCGGCTGGATCAACGTGCCGGTCCTCAACGCGGGGGACGGCACCCATCAGCACCCCACCCAGGCCCTCCTGGACGCCATGACGCTGCGGCGCTGGTACGTCCCCGGAGCGCCCGCCACAGCGGACGGCAGCCCCTGCCCGCAGGGGCGCGACCTGGAGGGCGCCCGCCTCATCATCGTCGGTGACGTCCTGCACTCCCGGGTGGCCCGTTCCAACGTGGACCTCATGACGGCGCTCGGTGCGAAGGTCACGCTCGTCGCACCTCCCACGCTGCTGCCGGTGGGTATGGACGACTGGCCCTGCGAGGTCTCCTACAACCTCGATGAGGCGATCGAGGAGATTCAGCCCGACGCCGTCATGATGCTGCGCATCCAGCGCGAGCGCATGAGTGCCGCCGGAGGGGGCTTCTTCCCGAGTCCTGCTGAGTACTCCAGCGTCTACGGCCTCACCTCCGCCCGTCGCCGGGCCATGCCGGAGCACGCGATCGTCATGCACCCCGGCCCCATGAACCGCGGCCTCGAGATCACCGCCGAGGCCGCCGACGACCCCCGCTCGCGCATCATCGAGCAGGTCGGCAACGGAGTCTCCGTTCGTATGGCCGCTCTCTACCTCCTCCTCGCTGACGAAGGGAACCAGCTGTGACCTCCCACCTCCTGACCGGTGTCCGCCCCTACGGCGAGGACCCCACTGACATTCTCATCACCGACGGCACCATCACCGCCATCGGTCCTGACGCGGCGGCGAAGGCCCCGGCCGATGTCAAGCGCCATGACCTGGACGGGCTCGTCGCCCTGCCCGGGCTCGTCGATATCCACACTCATCTGCGCGAACCCGGCGGAGAGTCCGCCGAGACCATCTACTCCGGCACCCGTGCCGCAGCCGTCGGCGGCTACACCGCCGTCTTCGCGATGGCCAACACCACGCCCGTCCAGGACAACGCCGGTGTCGTGGAGCAGGTGCTGCGCCTGGGCCGTGAGGCCGGCTGGGTGGATGTCCAGCCGGTGGGCGCGGTCTCAGCGGGACTGGCCGGCGAGCACCTGTCCGACATGGGCGCCATGGCGACCTCCGCCGCCCGAGTGCGCGTCTTCTCCGACGACGGCAAGTGCGTCTCCGACCCCGTCCTCATGCGCCGGGCCCTGGAGTACGTCAAGTCCTTCGACGGCGTCATCGCCCAGCACGCTCAGGACCCCCGCCTCACCGAGGGGTCCCAGATGCATGAGGGCGTCGTCTCCGCCGAGCTGGGCCTGCGCGGCTGGCCGGCGGTGGCCGAGGAGTCGATCATTGCCCGCGACGTCCTGCTGGCCGAGCACGTGGGCTCGCGCCTGCACGTGTGTCACCTGTCCACTGCGGGCAGCGTCGGCATCATCCGCTGGGCCAAGTCCCGCGGCATCAATGTCACCGCCGAGGTCACACCGCACCACCTCCTGCTGACCGACGAGATGGCCCGCACCTACTCCCCGCTGTACAAGGTCAACCCCCCGCTGCGCACTGCCGAGGACGTCGAGGCGGTTCGCGAGGCCCTGGCCGATGGCACCATCGACGTCGTCGGTACGGACCACGCCCCGCACCCACTGGAGGACAAGGACTGCGAGTGGCAGGCCGGTGCCTTCGGCATGACAGGCCTGGAGACGGCTCTGAGCGTCCTGATCGAGACGATGGTCAGCACCGGTCGCATGACCTGGCGCGACATCGCCCGGGTCATGTCCTCGACCCCAGCCCGCATCGGCCGCCTGAGCGACCAGGGTTGCGAGCTCGAGGTCGGGGCCCCAGCCAACATCACGGTGGTGGACCCCGAGGTGCGCCGCACTGTCGACGCCTCCGCCCAGTGGACCAGCTCCACCAACACCCCCTACGCGGGCATGGAGCTCCCGGGACAGGTCATGGCCACCTTCCTCCACGGCCGCCCCACCGTCCTGGACGGGGCTCCCGTTGAGGCTCCAGTCGGTTCAGCTCATGTCTGAGTCGGGTCACCGCCCAGCCGCCCTCCTCGTGCTGGAGGACGGCTGGGCCCTGCGGGGCCGCAGCTACGGGGCTCAAGGGCGCACCATCGGAGAGATCGTCTTCTCCACCGGAATGACGGGGTACCAGGAAACACTCACCGACCCCTCCTACCACCGCCAGATTGTGGTGCAGACCGCGCCACACATCGGTAACACCGGGGTTAACGACGAGGATGCCGAGTCGGACCGTATCTGGGTGGCCGGCTACGTCGTACGCGAACCTGCTCGACGAGCTTCCAGCTGGCGCTCCCGCCGCGAGCTGGAGGACGACCTGCGTGACGCCGGCATTGTCGGCCTCTGCGAGGTCGACACCCGGGCCCTGACCCGGCATCTGCGTGAGGCAGGCGCCATGCGCGGCGGCATCTTTTCCGGTCAGGCCCTGCCGTCCGGCGCTACCGACCCCGGTGGCCCCAGTCAGGCCTGCATCGACATCTGCCTGGAGGCCGTGCGCAGTGAGCCGCCCATGAGCGGCCGTGCCCTGGCCGCCGAGGTGACCACTCCCTCCGGCTACGTCGTTGAGCCCACCGGACCGGCCGAGGGGCACAAGCCGGTCGCGGTGCTGGCCGCCATCGACCTGGGCATCAAGTCCCGCACCCCGTGGCAGTTCGCTGAGCGCGGCGTACGTGTCCACGTTCTGCCTCAGTCCACGACTCTCTCCGAGCTCCTTGCCCTCAGGCCTGATGGTGTCCTGTTCTCCAACGGCCCCGGTGATCCGGGAAGTGCCGACGCCGAGATCAGTCTCCTGCGCGGCGTACTCGACGCGCGCATCCCCTTCTTCGGCATCTGCCTGGGTAACCAGCTCCTGGGACGTGCCCTGGGCTACGGCACCTACAAGCTCGCCTACGGGCACCGTGGTGTCAACCAACCCGTTGTGGACCGCGCCACCGGCAAGGTGGAGATCACGGCCCACAACCATGGCTTCGCTGTCGACGCACCCGTCGACGAGCCCTCCATAGCTCCCTTCGACAACGGCCGCTACGGTCGGGTGGAGGTCTCCCACCTGGGACTCAACGACGGCGTCGTCGAGGGGCTACGGGCGCTGGACCTGCCGGCCTTCTCCGTCCAGTACCACCCCGAGGCCGCTGCCGGCCCCCACGACGCCGAGCACCTCTTCGACCAATTCATCCGCCTCATGCGGGAGCACCGCCGGGGCCAGGACCGCGAGGACAAGAACTGACATGCCTGCTCGTCCTGATATCACCTCCGTCCTGGTCATCGGATCGGGACCCATCGTCATCGGGCAGGCCTGCGAGTTCGATTACTCCGGCACCCAGGCCTGCCGCGTCCTGCGCGCCGAGGGAATCCGCGTCATCCTGGTCAACTCCAACCCGGCCACGATCATGACCGACCCCGACGTCGCCGACGCCACCTACATCGAGCCGATCACCCCCGAGGTGCTGACCACCATCATCGCCAAGGAACGGCCCGACGCCCTCCTGCCCACCCTGGGCGGGCAGACCGCCCTCAACGCCGCCATGAGCCTGGTCGAGCGCGGCGTGCTCGATGAGTACGACGTCGAGCTCATCGGCGCCTCCGCCGCGGCCATCAACGCCGGGGAGGACCGTGACGAGTTCAAGGACGTCGTCGAGCGCTGCGGCGCCGAGGTCGCCCGCAGCGTCATCGCCCACACCATGGATGAGTGCCGCGCGGGGGTCGATGCCCTGGGCGGCTACCCGGTCGTCGTACGCCCCTCCTTCACAATGGGCGGCCTGGGCAGCGGCGTCGCCTTCAATGACGCGGACCTGCATCGCATCGCCGGGGCAGGTCTGGCGGCCTCCCGCACCACCGAGGTCCTCCTGGAGGAGTCGATCATCGGCTGGAAGGAGTACGAGCTCGAGCTCATGCGCGACACCGCCGACAACGTGGTGGTCGTGTGCTCCATCGAGAACGTTGACCCCGTGGGAGTGCACACCGGCGACTCCATCACCGTGGCCCCCGCCCTGACCCTCACCGACCGCGAGCTCCAGCGGCTGCGGGACATCGGCATCGCCGTCATCCGGGAGGTCGGGGTCGATACCGGCGGCTGCAACATCCAGTTCGCCGTCGACCCGGCCACCGGCAGGATCATCGTCATCGAGATGAACCCGCGCGTCTCGAGGTCTTCAGCCCTGGCATCCAAGGCCACCGGATTCCCGATCGCCAAGATCGCCGCACGCCTGGCCGTGGGGTACACGCTCGACGAGATCCCCAACGACATCACCGGCTCCACCCCGGCCTCCTTCGAGCCGACTCTGGACTACGTAGTCGTCAAGGTCCCGCGCTTCGCCTTTGAGAAGTTCCGGGGCGCTGACCCCAGGCTCACCACCACCATGAAGTCGGTGGGCGAGGCCATGGCGATCGGCCGCTCCTACACCGAGGCCCTCCAGAAGGCCTTGCGCTCCCTGGACAAGAAGGGATCCGTCTTCCACTGGGACGGACCGGCCCCCAACCAGCAGCAGACCGCCGAGCTGCTGGAGTCCATCGCCGTGCCCACCGAGCACCGGCTGGTTGACCTCCAGCAGGCCGTACGCGGCGGAGCCACGATTGCTCAGCTTCACGAGGCCACCCGCATCGACCCCTGGTTCCTGGACCAGATGCTGCTTCTTGAGGAGGTGGCCCAGGAGGTCAAGGACGCATCGGCGCTCACTCCGGACGTCCTGGCCCGGGCCAAGCGTCACGGCTTCTCCGACGTCCAGGTCGCAGCCCTGCGCGGCATCAGCGAGGACACGGTACGAGAGGTCCGCCATGCCTTCGGCCTGCGGCCCGTCTACAAGACCGTGGACACCTGCGCCGCCGAGTTCGCCTCACGCACCCCCTACCTCTACTCCAGCTATGACCTGGAGACCGAGGTGGCATCCCGCGAGCGTGAGGCCGTCATCATCCTGGGCTCGGGACCCAACCGGATCGGCCAGGGCATCGAGTTCGACTACTCCTGTGTTCACGCCGCGATGGCGCTGTCCGATCGCTACGAGACCGTCATGGTCAACTGCAACCCCGAGACCGTCTCCACCGACTACGACATCTCCGACCGGCTCTACTTCGAGCCCCTGACCTTCGAGGACGTCATCGAGATCTACGAGGCTGAGCTGGCGGCCGGACCCGTGGCCGGTGTCATTGTCCAGCTCGGTGGCCAGACACCGCTGTCTCTGGCGGCCAGGCTGGCCGAGGCCGGGGTGCCGATCCTGGGGACAAGCCCCGAGGCGATCGACGCCGCCGAGGACCGCGAGGCCTTCGGCGTCGTTCTGCAGCGCGCCGACCTGCCCGCACCGGCGCACGGCACCGCTCTGAGCGACGAGCAGGCGCGCTCGGTCGCCCAGGGCATTGGCTATCCGGTCCTGGTGCGCCCCAGCTACGTACTCGGCGGCCGCGGTATGGAGATCGTCTACGACGCCCAGGGACTCGACGACTATCTCCAGCGCGCCGGTCTTGAGCCCGGAGGCGTCTACGGGACCGGGCCGCTGCTCATCGACCGTTTTCTCGACGACGCCATCGAGATCGATGTCGACGCCCTGTACGACGGCAGCGAGCTGTTCCTCGGCGGGGTCATGGAGCACATCGAGGAGGCCGGTATCCACTCCGGTGACTCCGCCTGCGTCATGCCGCCCATGACCCTGTCCGACACGGAGATCGCTCGCATCCGACGCTCCACTGAGGCGATCGCCAGAGGGGTGGGCGTGCGAGGGCTGCTCAACATCCAGTTCGCCCTGGTCTCCGATGTTCTCTACGTCATCGAGGCCAACCCCAGGGCATCGCGCACAGTCCCCTTCGTCTCAAAGGCATCCGGCGTGCAGCTCGCCAAAGCGGCGGCCCTCATCATGACAGGGGAGACGATCGCCTCGCTCAGGCGCTCCGGCCACCTGCCCGAGGCCGACGCCGCCGTCACCGATCCCGATGACCCGATCGCCGTCAAGGAGGCGGTCCTACCCTTCAAACGATTCCGCACCACCGAGGGACGCGTGGTCGACACGATCCTGGGACCGGAGATGCGTTCCACCGGAGAGGTCATGGGCTACGACGTCGACTTCCCCCGAGCCTTCGCCAAGTCCCAGGCCGGTGCCTACGGTGGCCTACCAGGAGAGGGCACGCTGTTCGTCTCGGTAGCCGACAGGGACAAGCGAGCCATCATCCTGCCGGTGGCCCGGCTCGCAGAGCTGGGCTTCACGGTCCTGGCCACCACCGGGACCGCACAGGTACTGCGCCGCAACGGGATTGACGCCATGGCGGTACGCAAGATCAGTCAGGGGGTTGGCGCCCACGGCGAGCAGACGATCGCCGGACTCATCGAGTCCGGAGCCATCGACATGGTTGTCAACACTCCCAAGGGCCAGGGAGCCCGTGCCGACGGGTACTCCATCCGCGCGGCCACCACCGGCGCCGACCGTCCCATCATCACCACCGTCCAACAGCTCCAGGCGGCGGTCCAGGCCCTCGAGGCCCAGCTGCGCGGTCCCTTCCAGGTTCGCAGCCTCCAGGAGCACATCGCCGCCCGCCGATCCCGGCGAGGCTCGGCTCCCGAGCCCCACCCCGTCGCCCCTGTTGAAGACAAGGAGACTCGATGAGTCCCGCAGCCTCTTACCAGCCCAGTCGTACCAGACGCCCCTTCGGCTCCCGTCTGGCTGACGCCATGGATGACCACGGCCCCCTGTGCGTCGGCATCGACCCTCACCCGAACCTGCTCGAGGCCTGGGGGCTGGCCGACTCGGCCGCGGGGCTGCGGGACTTCGCCCTGCGCACCATTGACGCGGTCGGAGGACACGTGGCCGCCGTCAAGCCGCAGTCCGCCTTCTTCGAGCGTCACGGCAGCGCCGGCATCGCGGTCCTTGAGGAGACCCTGGCGGCCCTACGCGACGTCGGCACCCTGTCCGTTCTCGACGTCAAGCGCGGGGACATCGGTTCCACCATGGTCGGCTACGCCCAGGCCTACCTGTCCGACGGCGCTCCTCTGGCCGCAGACTCCATCACCGTCTCGCCCTACCTGGGCTACGGGTCCCTCACTCCTGCGCTCAACCTCGCCGAGGCCAGCGGCCGGGGCGTCTTCGTCCTGGCCCTGACCTCCAATCCGGAAGGAGCCGGGGTCCAGCACGCCGTCAACGGCGACCAGGCCGTGGCCGCCGGCATCGTGGAGGGCGTGACCGCGTCCAACGCACAGGCCAGTGGTGAGGGCCGGCTCGGCTGCATCGGGCTGGTCATCGGAGCCACCATCGGCGGGGCCGTCTCTGACCTGGGAATCGACCTGCAGCGCGCCAACGGTCCGTTGCTGGCGCCCGGGGTCGGTGCCCAGGGAGCAGGGCCCGCCGAGCTGGAAGCCGTTTTCGGGGCGGCGCGCCGTCAGGTCCTGGCCTCCACCTCACGCGGGGTTCTCAAAGCGGGCCCCTCCATTGAGGCACTGCGAAAAGCCGCGTCGGCGTCTTCCTACGAGGCTGCAACAGCCCTTCGCTGAGCCTCACGGTGCTGTAGCCCGTCTCGAGTTCGGGGTGTGTGTGGAAGCACGAAGTAGGTTGTGGAATATGGGCTCCTGCGAATGCGAGTGCACGTGACCCGACTTATGCTCGTGGTGCGGGTCACTGGTATACGACCGGGAGGAGACACACCATGACGCTTCCAACGCTGACACCCGAGCAAAGGGCTCAGGCACTGGAGAAGGCGGCTGCTGCGCGATCGCAGCGTGCCCGTATCAAGTCCGAGCTCAAGAACGGGGAGCTCAAGCTCTCCGAGTTCTTCACCGCCTCAGAGACAGATGATGTCCTGGGCAAGATGAAGGTCAGGGCACTGCTCGTCTCACTGCCACGTGTGGGGACCACAACAGCTGACGCCATCCTTGCCGATGTGCATATCGCCGAGTCCCGGCGGGTGCGCGGACTGGGGGCGAATCAGAGGGCAGCGCTGGTGGAGCGCTTCGGTTAGGCCATCCACTCGGACGCAGGGTCGTGCCGGCAGGTCCCGATGGACCATGATGTGGCCATGACCGACGTTGCTGCCACAGACCCCTCCGTTCCTGCTCTCGCCCGCCTCACCGTTCTGGCCGGTCCCACCGCGGTGGGCAAGGGCACTGTTGTCGCGGAGCTGCGCAGACGCCATCCCAACCTGTTCGTCTCGATCTCGGCCACCACCCGTCAACCTCGTCCCGGTGAGGTCGACGGCGTGCACTACCACTTCGTCAGCGACGAGGACTTCGACTCGCTCGTCGCCAGCGGCCAGATGCTGGAGTGGGCCCTGGTCCACGGCGTGCATCGCTACGGCACTCCCCGCGGCCCGGTTCAGGATCGGCTCAATGCCGGATGCCCTGCACTGTTGGAGATCGACCTGGCCGGCGCCCGACAGGTGCGCCGGGCGATGCCTGAGGCCCGCCTCGTCTTCCTCGCGCCACCGAGCTGGGACGAGCTCGTCCGCAGGCTCATCGGACGCGGTACCGAAGATGCCCAAGAGCGGGAACGGCGCCTGACCACGGCACGCACCGAGCTGGACGCGGCCGGCGAATTCGACCACGTTGTCATCAATGACACCGTGGCGAGCGCCACCGCGGAACTGGAGAGACTCATGGGATTGAGCAGTTAGAATAACGTGGCTCTGAACTATCGAGATTGAACCGGAGGCATGCACATGCTCGGAACCTCTCCCCAGCCCGAGGGCATCACCAACCCGCCGATCGACGACCTTCTGGAGAAGGTCGACTCCAAGTACGGGCTCGTGGTGGAGGCCGCCAAGCGCGCCCGCCAGATCAACACCTACACCCAGCAGCTCGAGGACAACCAGTTCGAGTTCTTCGGTCCGTTGGTCGACTCCGAGGTCGGTGAGAAGTCTTTGGGCATCGCTCTGCGTGAGATCGCCGAGGACAAGCTCGAGGTCATTCCCGGGGACGTGGCCCGCGCCCGCCGCGCCGAGGCCGAGGAGGCTCGTCGGGCCGCCGAGGCCGACATGTTCAGCGATATCTCGCTGGATTCTCCGGTCTCCCTTGAGGATGGCGAGACTCCCACCAGCCTCGACGACATCCAGTTCTGAGCCGGGCTCGCCATGGACGAGCCGTACACCGCTGTGTGTCAACGCGCCGTGACCGCCCTCGAGCGGCCACGGCGCGTCGTTGTCGGCGTGGCCGGGTCGATCGCCGCCTACAAGGCCCCCTTTGTCGTTCGACTGCTGCGTCAGGCCGGGCACGAGGTCAAGGTGGTGGCCACCGAGTCGGCGCTGAGGTTCATCGGTGCTCCGGCGCTTGCGGCGGTCAGCGGCCGGACGGTATCCACCGGGGTCTTCGACGACCCGGCTGCGGTCGAGCACGTGGCCGTGGCCGAGTGGGCCGAGCTCGTCGTGGTCGCTCCGGCCTCGGCGGACCTGCTGGCGCGGGTGCGGGCAGGACGGGCCGACGACATGCTCACCGCGACGATACTGACCTGCCAGGCCCCCATCGTCCTGGCGCCGGCGATGCACACCCAGATGTGGGTCAACCCCGCCACCCGGGAGAACGTGGCCGTGCTGCGCGAGCGCGGTCTGACGGTTATCGAACCGGACAGTGGGCGCCTGACCGGCAAGGACTCCGGTGTGGGACGGATGCCCGATCCCGAGTTGATCGTGTCGCAGGCCCTGGCTGCCGTGACACAGCCCGCCGCCGGGGGCGCGGCAGCGCAGGACGCCTCGGGGAAGGGCGACAAGCGGCTGGAAGGGCGGCACCTCGTCATCTCGGCCGGCGGGACACGCGAACCCATCGATCCGGTGAGGTATCTCGGAAATCGCTCCTCAGGGCGCCAGGGCTGCGCACTGGCGGCGGCGGCCGTCGAGCAGGGAGCCCGCGTCACGCTGGTGCAGGCGCACGTGGCCTGCGACCTGCTCAACGCCCTGCCTGCGCAAGTGACCGTTGTTGCTGCCGGTACCGCCTCGGACATGCTCCGAGCCGTGCGCGAGAGCGCCCGCAACGCCGACGCCGTCATCATGGCAGCAGCTGTCGCCGACTACCGGCCCGTCACCGTGGCCGCCAGCAAGCTCAAGAAGCAGATGCCCGCCGGATCGGATCACCTCAGCGAACCGGTCATGTCCATTGAGCTCACCACCAACCCGGACATCCTGGCCGGGCTGGTGAGCGACCCGCCTCGGCCCGGCCAGATCGTCGTCGGATTCGCCGCCGAGACCGGGGACGAGAACGGTGACGTGCTCTTCCACGGCAGGGCCAAGGCCCGCCGCAAAGGGGCTCACCTTCTGGCGGTCAACGCGGTGGGGGAGGAGCTCGGCTTCGGAGACGTTCCCAATGCCGTCGTCGTTTTGGATGCCCACGGCACGGAAGTGGCACGGGGACAGGGCAGCAAGATGGAGGTCGCCCGTCTTCTCATCTCCCTGACCGCTGACCTGGTAGACGCGGCCTGACGCCCGCTTTGCGCATTTTCGTGGGTAACGCCACGACGGATCAGTTCTTGCGGTGACTACGATGGGCAGGTGAGTTCCTCCTTGCGTCTGTTCACGTCCGAGTCGGTCACCGAAGGACACCCGGACAAGATCTGCGACCGTGTCTCAGATGCGATTCTCGACGCCATCCTCGAGCAGGACCCCACCGCACGCGTCGCGGTTGAGACGATGGTGACGACCGGCCTGGTGCACGTGGCCGGCGAAGTCACCACGGAGAGGGCCTACGTCGAGATCCCCGAGATCGTTCGCCAGGAGATCTCCGCCATCGGCTACACCTCCTCAGACGTCTGCTTCGACGCCCGTTCCTGCGGTGTGTCGGTGTCGATCGGGCAGCAGTCCGCGGATATCGCGGCCGGAGTCGACAAGTCGCTTGAGGCCCGCCGGGATGACGCGGATATCGATCCTCTCGACCTGCAGGGCGCAGGCGACCAGGGGCTTATGTTCGGCTACGCCTGTGACGACACCGCGGCCCTCATGCCGCTGCCCATCCATCTGGCGCATCGTCTGGCGGAGCGTCTGGCCGTCGTGCGCAAGCAGGGCATCGTCCCGGGACTGCGCCCCGATGGCAAGACGCAGGTGACGATCGGCTATGACGGCCAGCGCCCGGTGAGTTTGGACAACCTGGTCATCTCCACCCAGCACGATGCGGACCGCACTCGTACCTGGCTCACCGACGCTCTGCGCACGGAGGTCATCGAGCCGGTGCTGGCCGCCGAGGCCGAGGCCGGCACCGATCTCGACACCGCCGACACCGAGGTCCTCATCAATCCTTCGGGACAGTTCATCATCGGCGGTCCGGCAGGTGACGCGGGGCTGACGGGACGCAAGATCATCGTCGACACCTACGGCGGAATGGCCCGTCACGGCGGGGGCGCCTTCTCCGGCAAGGATCCCTCGAAGGTGGACCGTTCCGCCAGCTACGCCATGCGCTGGGTCGCCAAGAACGTCGTCGCAGCGGGACTGGCCAGACGGTGTGAGATTCAGGTGGCCTACGCCATTGGCTCCGCCCACCCCGTGGGCGTCTATGTGGAGACATTCGGGACGGCAACGGTTTCTGAGGAGCGCATCATGAAGGCTGTCAACGAGGTCTTCGACCTCCGTCCGGCCGCGATCGTGCGCGACCTCGATCTGCTGCGTCCCATCTACCGTGCCACCAGCTCCTACGGCCACTTCGGGCGCCCCGGCTTCAGCTGGGAGGCCACCGACCGCGTCGAGGCGCTGCGCCAGGCTGTCTGAGTCCCCTGTACTCAGGTCGGGAGACTTCCGAGGGCTTGTATGGCAATCGACTACGACGACGCTGCTTCTGCCTCCGGGCAGTCCGAGGGGCCCGGGCGTGGTCATGGGGTGAGCGGGCAGGGCGAGCTGCTGGAGCTGCCGGAGCCCGGTCAGCGCACGGTGACCGTGGCCGGAGTCCATGACCCCGTGGCCAGGGTTCTCCTGGACTTCCCAGTGCCGCACCTCGACCGCACCTTCGACTACCTGGTGCCCGCGGCGCTGGCGCAGCAGGCCCTTCCCGGCACCCGGGTCATGGTTCGATTCGGCGAGCAGGAGATGCGCGGATGGATCTGGGAGCGGGGGGCCACGACAACCCATATCGGCCGGCTGACTGCTCTGCGCCGAGTGGTCTCCGACCTCCCGGTCCTTCCGGAGGGCTCACGCCGTCTCATTGAGGCTGTCGCCTCCCGCTGCTGCGGGACACGCTCCGACGTCATCCGTCTTGCGGTTCCGGCCAGGCACGCCACGACTGAGAAGGTCGAGAGGGACAAGGCTCCCCTCGACCTTCCCACCTGGGAGCCGCCGTCCTCGAGCGAGCCCAGCTGGCGCCCTTACGACGGCGGTGAGGAGTACCTGAACCGGTTGGCCCACGGTGAGGCTCCACGCGCGGTCTGGTCCGCACTGCCGGCGCAGTTGCGGCCGCCCGAAGCACGTTCGTCGTGCGACGACGGTCGGTCCGCCCCGGTAGTTGAGCCGTGGCAGGTGTGCCTGGCCCGGGCCGTCCAGGCTACTTTGGCGAGCTCTCGCAGCGCCGTCATCGTGGTGGCGACAACTCATCAGGCTGAGACCCTCGCTGCCCGGCTCAGGCGCGACCTGGAGGGGGAACCGGTGGTGGTGCTCTCGGCCGAGCATGGGCCCTCACGCCGTTATCGGGCGTTTATGGCTCTGCTGCTGGGGCGAGCCCGGGTGGTTGTTGGCACCAGGTCGGCGGCCTTCGCCCCGGTGCACCGGCTCGGTCTAGCAGCCGTCTGGGACGACGGGGACAACCGGCTGGAGGAGCCTCACGCCCCCTACAGCCATACGCGCACGGTCCTCGCCCTGCGCTCGACGTTGGAGAGAGCCGGCCTGCTCATCGGAGGATTCACTCGCTCCGTGGAAGCGCAATCGCTCGTCGAACAGGGATGGTGTCAGAGCCTGGCAGCTTCCCGACACGTTGTGCGCGCCGTGGTGCCTCGCGTAGCGGCTCCTGGCCCGGCTGAGCTGGACCGGGAGGGCGCTTCCGGAGCGGCCCGCATCCCGTCACTCGCCCATCGAGCACTGCGGCGCGCCCTGCAGGACGGACCAGTGCTCGTTCAGGTGCCGCGCGCCGGGTACGCACCGTTGGTGGCCTGTGCCCAGTGTCGCTCTGCTGCTCACTGTTCCGTCTGCGGAGGCCCGTTGGCGATGGACCATCGAGGTCGCACCTCCTGCCGCTGGTGTGCTCGTACGGTGGGGCAGTGGGACTGCCCCGAGTGCGGCGGCCATGGACTGAGGATGGCGACGGTCGGTTCCACGCGCACGGGGGAGGAGCTGGGGCGGGCCTTTCCCGGTGTCCCCGTAGTGGTCTCAGGAGCGAGGGAGGCCCACGGCGTCGTGGACCAGGTCGACAACACGCCACGCCTCGTCGTGGCCACACCCGGAGCAGAGCCGGTGGCCGAGGGCGGATACCGGGCCGTCCTGCTGCTCGACGGCGGCGCACTGTCCTCACGCCCCGACCTGGGGGCAGGAGGTGAAGCACTGCGCCAGTGGTCGAATGCAGTGGCGCTGGCGGCGCCGTCGGCCCGCGTCATTCTCCTGGGCGGCCCGGATCCGGTCGCGGCGCAGGCCCTCGTGAGATGGGACCAGGCGGGCTTCGCGCGCAGAGACCTACTGGAGCGAGCTGACCTGCACCTTCCACCCGCATGGCGAGTGGCACGCCTGGACGGCCCGGTAGGCGGTGTGGAGACCCTCCTGGCGCAGGCCGAAGCCGATGGTTTTGAGGTACTGGGTCCGGTGGCCCCACCACCCGTTCGCGGTCAGGTGCCCTCCGGCATGGCCAGAGCCCTGGTGCGCGCTCCGCTGTCACGCGGCAAGGCACTTGCCACCATGCTCGGGGTGAGGCTGCATGACCGCTCTGCCCGGCGCGAGGAGCTGGTGCGTGTTGAGCTCGATCCCACCCGTTTGTGGTGAGAAGGCTTGGAAGAACTGACGAGGAGTGAGACCAGCCGGCAGGGCCCTAGCCTGCGGAGCTACTCGACGTGACCGTGGCGGGCCGGGTCGTATGAGCGGTAGGGGTCGAAGTGGAGCGCGCCGTGGCACCTGGCGCCTGGAAGGGCGGCATGCCGCGGGCCAGGGAGATGAGATCCGTCAGTAGTCCTGCTGCGGTCGACTTGACGTTCCACCCCTCGCTGAGGGCGGTGACGGCCGCACCGTCAACGATGGCGATGACCATCTCCGGCTCGAGCGGGCTGTCGAGCTGGCGCAGCACACGACGCAGGGCGGCATTGAGACGTTGCCGTCCCTGGCGGTAGGCGTGTTTGACCGGTGACGCCTGGCTGGCTGAGATGAGCTGAAGATAGTGCCCGAAGTAGGCGCCATGGGCGGGAAGGGTCGCCTGTAGGATGAACCGCACCCGCTGGGAGAGGTCTGGAACACCTTTGAAGGCCTCCACCCGGTCGGCGACATCCTCCGCGCGGGAGGCCCACAGTCCAATATTGACCAGCCCCGCTTGATGGAGGAGATCCTCCAAGCCGTCGAAGTAATAGGTTGTCGCGGACAAGGAGCACCCGGCTCGCTTGGCGACACTGCGATGGCTGACTGCGGAAGGGCCGGACTCACGGATGATGGCGGCCGCGGCTTCGATGATGGCCTGACGCCGGCCCTCACCGCGCGGTGTCACTCGCGATTCTGCTCGAGAGCCTGCGGGTACAGAGGCGTCACTACTTGCCGCCTCTCCAGCAGCATCTGCGTCGGTACTAGCCATGCTCATCATCTTACGATGATAACGCGTTGATGTCCGTAACAAGACGGTGATAATGGCCTCGTAAAGAAGCGGCCTATATTCGACCTGTCACCACATGCTCTCAGTGAGCCACTCGAGCTCAGGACTGAGCCTGATCCTCAGTCAGCTCCGACCCATGAATCATACGAGAACGGAGGATTGCCACCATGGCGATCATCGCGATCACCGTGAGATAGACCGCCGGCGCCAGGGAAGAGCCGGTGACCTTGATGAGCCAGGTGACAATGAACGGTGTCGTCCCACCAAGAAGCGCGTTGGCCCCGTTGAAGGACAGGGCGAAACCCGAGTAGCGCACGTTGGTCGGAAAGGACTCCGCCAGGAAGGTGGCCAGTGTTCCATCATTAGCAGTCAGAGCTATAGCGAAGACAATCTCGCACAGGATCACCACTGCAAGCATGCCCGCGGCCTTCATCATGACTACGAACAACGGGATGGTGAGAACGATGAATGCGACGCAAGCGGCGATGAGCATCCGTCGGCGTCCGAAGGAGTCCGACAGGTGCCCCATGAGGAAGATCGCCGCAATGTACACGACCAGCATCACAGAGGTCGCCAAGGTGGAGGTGTCCTGAGAGAACCCGAGCTCTTCATGGACATATGTCGGCATATACGTGAGAAGCATATAGAACGCAACTGCATTGAGGCAGGAGACTCCGAAGGTGATGAGTGTCTCACGCAGGTGGTCGTGCAGCAGCAGGCGCAGCGGCTCGGACCAGCTGGCGGTCTTCTGCTCCTGCGGCATCTCTGCCCGCATCTCCTGATATGCGGGGGAGTCCTCCAGATGCACCCGGATGTAGCGGCCGATGAGTCCCAATGGCCCTGCCAGGAGGAAGGGGACTCGCCACCCCCAGGTGTTGATTGCGTTGTCACTCAGGACTGTGAACATCCCCGTGACTGTGAGAGAGCCGGCAAGTAGACCACAAGCGGTGGAGGCGGGAACCAGAGACGTGTATATCCCGCGGCGCGACGGAGGGGCATACTCTGCCAGGAAGGTTCCAGCGCCTGCATACTCGCCTGAGGCGGAGAACCCCTGAATCATTCGCAGGACAAGCAGGCCAATGGCACTTGCCATTCCGATAACCGAGTATGTAGGAAGAAGTCCGATGAAGAATGTCGACCCGGACATGATGAGAATCGACCAGGACAGTGCCCAGCGGCGTCCCCAACGGTCACCCCAGGCCCCCCATACAACAGCTCCGATAGGGCGCAAAATGAATGACATCGCGAATACTGCATATGTCGAGAGAAGCTGCACCGATTTGTCCGCCTCTGGGAAGAAGGCGTGACCAATGACGGTGACCAGGTATCCGTACGAGGCATAGTCGAACCACTCAATGAAGTTGCCAATGAAGCTCGCTTTTGCTGCGCGCCTCAATGCGAGACTTCGTTCTGAATTCGGGCGATGGCCGTTCGTGCTTCCTGAGTGGACGGTATTCATAACCTATGGCTCCGGCTCGGTGGATGTCGACGATGACGTGATAATGCTCCTGAAGAGACGTTGATGATTATACATGTGGTCCTGTCCGCCTGCAGGAAGTTGACTCAGGCAGACAGGATCACATGATCATCAGGCCATGGAGGGGCGTGACTTTCGAGAAACGGCATCCACGACGATCGGGGCGAGGCCCCCGCCAACAATGAGCAGTCCTCCGATGATTCCCATAGGACTGAGTTGCTCTTTCCAGATGAGAAGACTGCACACAATGACGACTGCACACTCCCAGTAAGAGATCGTCGAGTACTCCACTGCAGGCAGGTTGCGCCCTGCAACAACCAAGAATCCCAGTGCGAAGAGGCCGCAGACGAGGAAGAGGACCACTGCCCACATCCAGTTGCCGGCCGTGAAGGAGGCGACCCCATGCCAAGGACGCAAGACAATGGACATCGCCAGCGTCGCGCAGGAGGCCCAGAAGAAGTTCCAGACACCGCGGACAACTGAATCGACATCCTTGCGGTACCCATAGAAGAACAGGGCCAGGCCATAGAAGACACCTGACAAGAGTCCTAAAAGGTCTCCCAGGCTCTTCTGTGGAAACTTAGGATTCCCGGTTGACAGATCCAGTCCGAAAGTCAGGCTCCCGTTCTTGATGTCGATGATGCCAATGGTCGGCAGCATGCCTAAGAACACAAGGGACAGGAAGACTCCAGAGAGCACACTGATCTTCTCTTTTCGGAAGATACGTGCGAGCAACGCACAGAACAGGGGTCCAGTGTAGATGAGGAAGACGGCATTGGTCATGGTCGTCATCAATGTCGAGGAGATGTAGCAGCCCAGGGACAGGCCGATGCTCACTCCTCCCAGGATCACGGTGGTACTCAAACGGGTGCGGCGGAACAGGCCAACCTTCCGGGCGAAGACGAGGATGAGGATGAATCCGAGCAGTCCGACGCTCATGCGCCCAAAGGCCAGGAACGATCCGATGACGGACTTGTCGGCATGAGCGAGGCCGGCGGTCGCGCCGCGACTGATGGTGCCGACGAGCCCCATCCCGGTGGCGGAGAGAAGCATGGCAATGGCGCCAAGCTTCTTGTTCATCACGTACTCTGTGACAGAGGATTCAGCGGACGAAGTCTGTGACATGGCAGTTGAGTCTCCTGAGTTCTCCCCCCGGCGTGCGCGACGGATCGGCATCCTTGCCGAGTCTTACGCGGTCAGGTGGACCTTCCCAGTCCTATGGAGTGTCCACTGACCGCGCTACGAAGAGCAGAGCCGGGAACAGTGCGGGGCGGTAGCCCGGTCCATGAGCTACCGCCCCGCACCCCTGAGATCAGACCAGAGTCGGGTCAGCGACCTGGTTGGGGAAGTAGTCCTCGCAGCCCCCCTCGCGGTAGACGTCCGCCGTTGCGCAGTGGAGACCACCGCCGAAGGCGTAGGCGTCACGGAAGGGAACCGGGATGACGTTCATACCCAGCTTGTCCATCTGCTCCATCTGGTGGACCTCGCTGGCCTCGACGCACACGGTCTTGTGGTCGATGACGAGGCAGTTCATGGACAGCCAGACGGAGGAGTAGCACAGCGGCGGCGGAACCTCGTGGGCCGGGGGAGCCGCGTCAACGATCTGCCAGTCATTGGCCTCGAAGATCTTGCGCTGCTCCTCGGGCAGGCGGCGGTGCGGGTTGTTGATGATGAGCCCGGGCCGCAGCGGCACGAAGGTAGCGTCGATGTGAATCGGGTAGGGGTCGCCGGGGAAGTTCACCGCGTGCACCCGCAGGTCCGGGTAGTAGCGCTTGAACCACTCCATCGCCTTGCGGTTGGTGGTCAGACCGTGCTGGATGAACAAGTCCTTACCCACACGCATGACGTCGGCGGCGTCCCACATCGGCTCGACCTCGGTGGTCACGAAGTCCTTGGCGGCGGTGCGCTCGAGACGCTCCTCCAGGGAAATCCGCTCGTCGTAGTAGTTATGCTTGTAGGACTTGTCCGTCAGCCGAGGGCGGGGGGCCTGGGTCCACTTGAACTCCGGGTCCTCCTCGAAGTACTGGTTCATGAGGGGCCAGTAGGCGAGGTACTCGAAGTAGCGGCAGCGGAACGAGTTGGCCGATGCCATGATCTCGTCACCGATCGTCAGCAGGATGTCGCGCGGGGGCATCTGGGTGAAGCCCGACTCTGTGCGGAAGTCAGGCGTCTGGATAGCCTGGTTCCACTGCAGCGGCGTGGGGCGGTCTACCTTGACGCCCAGACCCTCGAGGATCTTGACGTAGTTGTCGAGCTGCTCGTTGGCGGCCTCGACGGTGGCGGTGGGACGAGGGCCCCACATGCCGCGCATCTCGGAGTCGATCGGCACCTTCTCGGAGGTGGCGGGTTCCTCGGGAGGAATAACCGAGAAGTCGGCACGGCCGACGATGACGTGCTTGAGCGGATCGAAGTCGTTCCAAGAGTTGACGATCTTCGTCATGAGTAAGTCACTCCTTTGTGCTCGATGTGTGGTGCGTGAATGAAGACAGGTCATGTGTCTATGGTTCAACGCTATCATTCTACTCTGAAGGAACCGAGAAAGCGGCCGTAGGAGTATCTGAATATAAGAATGATTGCTGAACCGCGGCACGGTCATTACTGGTTGACGGCGTTCACCACCTCCTCGAAAGACCGATGCCGTTGTGCCGGTCAGGCCCTGCGAATGCGAGTGTCGAGCTGCTCGGGAATCGGGGGATGGATATCGTCGGGTCCTCCATAGTTACCTCCGGGAGTCACGATAGTTCCTGCCTGACCCTCAATGATGGCGACAGCGTCCTCAAGACGTCCGATTGCCGCCATGTCGCCAGTCAGCTCAACAAATCGGCACACCGCCTCAACCTTTGGCCCCATGGACCCGCTGGGAAGTCCCATGGAACGCAGCTCTGCCGGCGTGGCCCGCGGAACCTGTTTCTGGTTCTCGGTTCCGAAGTCCTTAAACACTCCATCAACGTCCGTGAGGATGAGAAGTGCATCGGCCTCGAGCGCCTCAGCCAAGACGGAGGCGGTGAGGTCCTTGTCGATAACGGCCTCAATGCCCTTGAGCTTCCCTTCCTCGCTGCGGACGACGGGAACACCGCCACCGCCGGAGCAGACGACGATCGCGCCGGCGTCCAGCAGCGAGCGCACCAGGCGGGTCTCAATGACGCGCTGCGGCATGGGGGAGCCGACGACACGGCGGTAGTGCTCGCCGTCGGGCTTGACCACCCAGCCCCGCTCCTCAGCCAGCTTCTCGGCCTCCTCCTTGGTGTACACCTCACCGACGAACTTGGTGGGGTTGGAGAAGGCGGGGTCGCCGGCCATCACCAGGGTCTGGTTGACCATGGCGGCCACGTGACGCCCCGGCAGGGCGTTCTGCATGGCCTGCAGCAGCCAGTAGCCGATCATGCCCTGGGTCTGGGCGCCGAGGGTGTCGAAGGGGTAGGGCTCGGAGAGGCGCTCGTCATTGGCGGACTGCAGGGCCAGGACACCCACCTGGGGGCCGTTTCCGTGAGTCAGGACCAGCTCGTGCTTCTCCGCCAGCTTGGCCAGCTCGTGGGCCGCGATCTCGACATTACGGATCTGGGTGCTGGCGTCAGGCTTCTCCCCCCGACGCAGCAGGGCATTTCCTCCGAGTGCGACAACGATTCTCACGATTCAGTCCCACTCTCCGAGGGTCGCGACCATGACGGCCTTGATGGTGTGCATACGGTTCTCGGCCTGGTCGAAGGCGACGTTGCGCTCGGTCTCGAAAACGTCGTCGGTCACCTCCAGGCCGTCCATGCCGGTCTTGGCGAAGATGTCCTCACCCACCGTGGTGTTGCGGTCGTGGAAGGCAGGCAGGCAGTGGAGGAACTTCACGTCCGGGTTGCCGGTGGCCTCCACCAGCTTGGCGTTGACCTGGTAGGGCGTGAGCAGGGCGATGCGCTGGTCCCAGACCTCCTTGGGCTCCCCCATCGAGACCCACACGTCGGTGTAGAGGAAGTCGACGCCCTTGACACCCTCGGCGGTGTCGTCGGTGATGAGGATGCGGG
Source organism: Actinomyces acetigenes (assembly GCF_031296635.1). Taxonomy (NCBI): domain Bacteria; kingdom Bacillati; phylum Actinomycetota; class Actinomycetes; order Actinomycetales; family Actinomycetaceae; genus Actinomyces; species Actinomyces acetigenes. Next base: position 31,672 of record NZ_JASPFC010000004.1, on the reverse strand, counting down.
CGCCGCTCTTCTGGGCCAGCTTCTCGGCCTGAGCGACCACCTCGGCAGAGGTCTGCAGCTCCTTGGGAGCCACCATCCGCACGTCCATCCCCATGAGCGCCGCCGAGATGAGCAGCGAGTTGGCGACGTTGTTGCGGGCATCCCCGAGGTAGGCGAAAGAGATCTTCTCGATCGGCTTATCGGTGTGCTCCAGCATGGTCAGCTGGTCAGCGAGCATCTGGGTGGGGTGCCACTCGTCAGTCAGTCCGTTCCACACCGGCACGCCCGAGAGCTCGGCCAGGGCCTCGACGTGCTCCTGCTTCTTGCCACGGAACTCGATGCCGTCGTAGAAGCGGCCCAGGACCCGGGCGGTGTCCGCCACGGACTCCTTGTGCCCTATCTGGGAGCCGGAGGGGTCGAGGTAGGTGACCTGTGCGCCCTGGTCGTAGGCAGCCACCTCGAAGGAGCAGCGGGTGCGCGTCGACGTCTTCTCGAAGATGAGGGCGATGTTCTTACCGGTCAGTCGCTTCACCTCGCGGCCGGCCTTCTTGTCCTCCTTGAGCTGGGCGGCCAGCTGAAGCAGGCTGTTCCACTCCTCGGCAGTGAAGTCGAGCTCTTTGAGGAAACTGCGGTTGTGCAGGGGGTGGGTCATGAGGATTCCTTCGTCCGGTATGTGGGTGTGCTAACAGTTCTTCTTAGGTGCCGACCAGGGCCGACTCAGGCAAGTGGGTCCCGCAGGGTTGGGCAGCTCATGCAGTGAGGACCGCCGCGACCGCGACCGACCTCCGAGCCGGGAATGGTCAGGACCTCGATGCCATGGGAGGTAAGGTAGTCGTTGGTGTTGACGTTACGTTCATAGGTGACGACGACACCGGGGGCGATGGCCAAGGAGTTGGAGCCGTCGTCCCACTGCTCACGGGCGGCGGCCATCGAGTCCTGGGGCGTGATGAGGACGTTGAGCTCGCCAACGCCCAGGGCCTGGGCGATGATACGGTACATGTCCTCGGGGGCGTTGCTCGTGACGCTGATCTGCTTGTCGCCGTCCGGGCGCAGCGTGAGCGTCGGCAGCTTCCCCAGCCCGCCGTAGATGGTGAACGTGCCAACATCGACCATGGTCATCACCGTGTCGAGGTGCATCTGGGCGCGCGTCCGATTCATCTCGACGGCGACGATCTGGTTCACCTTGCCTCCGGCGAAGAGCCGGCTGGCGAGCCTCTCGATGCCCTGCGAGGTGGTGCGCTCGGAGACTCCGACCAGAACGGCGCCGTTGCCGATGATCTGGACGTCTCCACCCTCGACGGTGGCGGGGCCGGCCTGCGTGCCCTCGGACCATACGGGGAACTCGGAGCCCGCGAATCGGGGGTGCCAGCGGTAGATCGCCTCGTAGTTGATGGTCTCGCGCTTGCGAGCCGGCATCATCATCGAGTTGATGGACACCCCGTTGTAGATCCAGCAGGACGTGTCGCGAGTGAAGAGGTGGTTGGGCAGAGGCGGCAGAAGCAGGTCGTCGTCGCCCATGGAGGCCAGCACGAGCGAGTCCGGGCAGGGGGCGCGCTCGAGCAGCTCGGCCTTCGTGATCCCGGCGATGAGCACCTCGGCCAGCTCAGCTCCGGACAGCCCGTCGGTCAGGGCGCGCAGCGGTTCGGTGGCGCTGGGGCCGTTGGTGTTCTCGTTGACGACCCGGTCCAGGACGTAGTCCCTGGCCTCGGGAATCTCCAGGGTCTGAGCCAGAAGGTCACTGAGGTAGAGCACCTCGACGTCGCGACCGGTCAGGACTTGCGCGAACTGGTCGTGCTCCTCCTGGGCCCGTTCAAGCCACAGGACGTCGTCGAACAGGAGGTGGTCCTTGTTCTGCGGAGTGAGCCGGAGCATCTCGTTACCAGGCCTGTGCAGGATGACCTGGCGAAGCTTCCCGATTTCGGAATCTACGGAGAATTCCATGATTCCCTCTCTGACACAGCACCGTGTCGTTGACCTGGATCATGACGCGCATCGTGCGCTCTGGCTAACGAAGTGGTACGACCGTACCGGATTGGTACGAGCGTACCAGAACCGTTGACGGCTGAAAACCCCCTGGTAGGAAGAAGCTCAGAGCACGTTGATCAAGCGGCCATCGTCGAGACGTGATGTTGCTCTCGCCAGGCACTTCGCCACTTTCGGAGCTGCTCTCGAACGCCTCTGGCCTTCGACCGAGGCAGCCCAGCGTCAGTAGAAGACTTACAAACGTCAGAGGAGTTCCGGCCCGGTCGGGGTCACCTGAGACCCCGACGGCGCAGGCATGGGACGATGCCGGATGTGAATGCGCTGATCCCGGCTCTCAGAACCGCCGCCTCCTCCGACTCCGTGAGCGCCGTCGTCCTCGACTACGGCAACGTCCTGTACGCCTGGGAGCCCATCGCGGCCGTCGCTGGATATGTCTCGGCCGACGCCTGGGAGGAGTTCGTGGTCGACGGCGGGTTCCTGTCCTGGAACGAGCGCCTGGACCGGGGGGAGCCCTTCGACCAGGTGCTCACCGACTACGCCCGAGCCCACCCCGACCGCCCTGACTGGGTGGAGATCCTCTCCTTGTACCGCGAGCGCTTCGCCGCCTCACTGACCGGCCCCGTTCCCGGGATGGAGGCCCTGCTCGACGAGCTCCTTGAGGAAGGCGTGGCGCTGTACGGGCTGACCAACTTCGACGCCGAGCCCTTCGAGGCGGCCAGGCTCCTGGTTCCCCAGCTCGAGCGCTTCGTCGGTGTCGTCGTCTCCGGACGCGAGCACCTGACCAAACCGGACCCCGCCGCCTTCGAGCTTTTGCTGAGCCGTTACCGCCTCCAGGCCCCCAGCACTCTGTTCATCGACGACTCGCCGGTCAACATCGAGGCGGCCGGCCGGCTGGGGCTTCGCACCCATCGCTTCACCGGCTCAGGACGGCTGCGCTCCGAGCTCATCGCCTTGGGGCTACTCCCCACGCCGGGCCGGCGCTGAACCCCGCACTGGGTGACTTCGAGCCTTAGACTCAGGCGCATGCGTGTGCTTTTCGCCGGAACCCCCGAGGCCGCCCTGCCCACCCTGGAGGCCCTCATCGCCAGCGAGCACGACGTCGTCGGGGTCCTGACCCGGGCGGACGCCCGAAAAGGACGCGGCCGGACGCTGCACCCCTCACCGGTGGCGGCCACGGCTCGCGGCGCGGGGCTCGACGTGCGCACCCCGGCCACCCTCAAGGGCGAGCAGGCCGGCGACGTGCGCGACTGGGTGCGCGCCCTGAGGGCCGACGTCGCCGTCGTGGTCGCCTACGGTCGCCTGGTCCCGGCCGATCTGCTGGACGTGCCTGAGCACGGCTGGTTGAACCTGCACTTCTCGCTGCTGCCCGCGTGGCGCGGAGCCGCGCCGGTCCAGCGGGCGGTCATCGCCGGTGAGGAGGTCACCGGGGCCTGCGTGTTCCGGCTCGAGGAGGGGCTCGACACCGGTCCCGTCTACGGCCGAGTCACCGAGGCCATCAGTGGTCGGGATACCAGCGGGGACCTGCTTGAGCGGCTGGCGCGCGCCGGAGCGCCCCTGGTCCTCGACGTGCTGCGCTCCGTTGAGGACGGCAGCGTGCGCCCCGAGCCGCAGGATGACGCGCTGGCCACACTGGCACCCACGCTCTCCTCCGCCGACGGCCAGATTCGCTGGGAGGATCCGGCACTGAGCATCGACCGCCGGATCCGGGGCGTCAGTCCGGCGCCAGGCGCCCACACCACATATCAGGGGGCACGGTTCCGCCTGGGGCCGGTCACCGCGGTCCCGGAGGTCACCGATCTCCTGCCCGGTCACCTGCGCGCCACCAAGCACGAGGTTCTCGTGGGAACCGGGGACTGCGCTGTCCGTCTGGGACAGGTCGCGCCCGCCGGGCGCAGGTGGATGCCCGCCGATGCCTGGGCCCGGGGATCGCGACCGGAGGCGGGGACCGTCCTGGGGGCCGCGTCTGCGATGAACGACGACGGTGAGGCAATGAGCTGATGGGGGAACGATCGGCACGCCGGGGCGCATCGGGCGGCCACAACGAGAACCGGCGAGGCACAGGCCGCGGACGGGGCGACGCGCCCGGCAGACGCCGGGAGCACCGCGGCAGGCGAAGTGAGCGCGGCGGTCCTCACCAGGGCCGGCGCGCCCAGGGCCGGCGCGCCTTCAAGCAGGACGGCCCGCAGACGGGTGCGTCGGCGCGGGGCCGATCAGACTCGGCGCGTCAGGTGGCTCTGGAGGTACTCACCCGTGTTCGCCGCGACGACGCTTTCGCCAATCTTCTCCTGCCCGAGCTGTTGGAGGCCGCCGACCTGGATCGGCGCGACGCCGGCTTCGCCACCGCTCTGACCTACGGGACCCTGCGGCTTCGGGGGCGCTACGACGCCATGATCGCTGCCTGTACGGACCGTCCCCTGGAGCGCATCGACGCGGCCGTGCTCGACGTCCTGCGCCTGGGGGCCCACCAGCTCATGGGGATGAGGGTTGCCCAGCACGCCGCCGTGAGCACCACCGTGGATTTGGCCACCGCCTCCTGCGGGCGCGGCGCAGCCACCTTCGTCAACGCGGTCATGCGTCGGCTCAGTGAGCGGGACCTGGACTCCTGGATGGCGGTGCTGCGCCGGGACGCACCCGATGAGACGGCCGCTCTGGCCCGCATTCAGTCGCACCCGGAGTGGATCGTCAAGGCGCTGCGTCAGGCCCTGGCCACTCACGGCCGCAGCGGCGATGAGCTCGAAGCGCTCCTGGCGGCGGACAACGTCGACCCCGAGGTGGTGCTGTGCGCCAGGCCCGGCCTCGTCGCCCCAGAAGCGCTGGCCAAGGTCGCTCGCAAGGCCGACCGGGCCCACGACGTCGAGCCGCGACCGGGCAGGATCAGTCCCCTCGCCGTCGTCATGGTCGGGGGAGACCCAGGCCGGATCGAGGCGATCCGCGACTCGCGGGCCGGGGTTGAGGACGAGGGCAGCCAGCTGGTGGCGCTCATGGCGGCGCATGCTCCCCTCGAGGGCCGCGACGAGCACTGGCTGGACCTGTGCGCCGGGCCCGGCGGCAAGGCCGCCCTGCTCGCGGCGAGGGCCGCGCAGACGGGCGCCCGTCTGCTGGCCAATGAGGTCAGCCCCCACCGGGCCGACCTGGTGCGCTCCGCTCTGCGCGCCATCGCGCCGGACGTGGCCAGGGTGCGATGCGGCGACGGACGCGACCTGGGCCGCGATGAGCCCGGCGCCTACGACCGGGTCCTGGTCGACGCCCCCTGCACGGGCCTCGGATCACTGCGTCGTCGCCCCGAGGCCCGTTGGCGCCGAGAGCCGGGGGACGTCACCGTCCTGGCCGAGCTTCAGCGCGAGCTGCTGGCCAGCGCGCTGCGCGCCGTGCGGCGAGGGGGAGTGGTGACCTACGTGACCTGCTCCCCGCACACCCTGGAGACGAGTCTCGTGGTGCGTGACGTGACGCGCCGTCTGGAGCGCGAGGGCCTGCGCACTGAGCCCCTGCACGCTGGGGACGTCGCCACCCGTCTGGCCCCGCAGCCACCGGCCGGAGCCGACCGGGAGACGCTTCAGCTCTGGCCCCACCTCGACGGTACCGACGCCATGTTCTGCGCCTTGCTGCGCCGCACCAGCTGACCGACCACCCGCACCAGCGCATCATGAGGAGCATCCCGATGACGGCCATCCACCCCTCGATCCTCAACTGCGACATCGCCCACCTGGCCGACGAGCTCGACCGGGTCACGGGAGACGACGGCGCCCGAGGCGCCGACGGGATCCATGTCGATGTCATGGACAACCACTTCGTACCCAACCTGTCCTGGGGGCTGCCGGTGGTCGAGGCGGTGCTCGCCCACTCCTCGCTGCCTGTGGACGCCCACCTCATGATCCGCGACGCCGACCGCTGGGCACCGGCCTACGCCGAGGCCGGTTGCCAGATCGTCACCCCCCATGCCGAGGCCACGACGGCGCCGGTGCGTCTGGCGCGCGAGCTCCACCGGCTCGGCGCCGGCGCGGGCATCGCCCTGAGACCCGCCACCCCCTTGGAGACCGTCGCCGATGTGCTGGGGGAGTTCGACCTCCTCCTGCTCATGACCGTGGAGCCGGGCTTCGGAGGCCAGTCCTTCATCGAGTCGATGCTGCCCAAGATCCGTCGGGCTCGCGAGCTGGTCGGCGCCAGAGGGCTCGACCTGCGCGTGCAGGTCGATGGCGGCATCACCATCCAGTCCATTGAGCGCGCGGCCGAGGCCGGGGCGGATGTCTTCGTCGCCGGCTCAGCGGTCTACCGGGCCGACGACGCCCTGGCCGCCATCTGCCAGCTGCGTGAGGTGGCCTCCTCGCACCGCCATGACACGTGCAGCGGCCGTTGACGGCGCCGAGGGGGCACTGACCGTGGCTGGAACTGACCGTGGCTGGAATCGACACCCCGCTAGAGGAGAGGCTCGTGATGCAGATGTGGCAGCCGGTACGTAGAGCCACGTCGTCTCACGAGGCTTGTGGGAAACCTCAAAGGTGCTCGAGGGACGAGGAGCGCCTTTGTGAGGCCCCCGTTATGCCGCCCTATCACTGGGGTCTCGACTGTTACACCAACGCAACTCTTGGTCTTTGTGAGGTTTCCACAAATGGAATGTGGTGCCCCGACCACGTAACGTCGGTGTCCAGTGGAGCTGCCCCTCGACGACTGCAGGGAAGGTGCGGATCCACCCCGCAGGCCCGAGGAGGGCCCGCCGCCAGCCCGGCACCGTCCAGGTAAGTCCAGGTAAGGAGACTCTTGGTGACCCTCTCCCGCATCCTCATCGCCAACCGTGGCGAGATCGCACTGCGTATCGTGCGAACCGCCCGCGATCTGGGGGCGACGTCGATCCTTCCGTACACGCCCGAGGACCTGATGAGCCCCGCGGCAGAACTTGCCGACGAGGCCTACGCGCTGCCTGAGGGATCGTCCTACACCGACGCGGCGGCGCTGCTCGAGATGGCTCATGCCACCGGCGCCGACGCCATCCACCCCGGTTACGGGTTCCTGTCCGAGGACGCTGACTTCGCCCGCTCCGTCATCAATGCCGGTATCACCTGGGTCGGTCCCTCGCCTGAGGCCATGGATGCCCTCGGGGACAAGATGAGCGCCCGGGCCACCGCCGAGCGGGCCCAGGTCGCCCCGGTGCCGGGCATCACCGACTCGGTCACCGACGCCGAGACCGTCATCGCCTTCGCCGCCGCCCACGGCTACCCGGTCGCCCTGAAGCGCACTGACGGCGGTGGCGGCCGCGGCATCACCGTCCTGCACAACGACGACGAGGTCAGGACCACCCCGGCCTTCGAGTCCGCGGCGCAGGGCGGCGGAACCCTCATCCTGGAGCGGTTCGTCACGGCCGCACGCCATATCGAGACTCAGTGCGCCCGCGACTGCCACGGCGGGTTCGCCGTGGTCTCCACCCGCGACTGCTCCCTGCAGCGACGCAACCAGAAGCTCCTCGAGGAGGCTCCTGCCCCCTTCCTGCCTGAGGGCGTTCACGACCGTCTCGTCGAGGCCTCCCATCGCCTCCTGGAGACGGTCGACTACGTCGGGGTGGCCACCTGCGAGTTCCTCCTGACCCCCGAGGGCGATGTCTGGTTCCTGGAGGTCAACCCCCGTCTTCAGGTGGAGCACTGCGTCACCGAAGAGGTCACCGGCACCGACCTGGTCGAGGTCCAGCTGCGCATCGCCGAGGGCGGTCACCTCGGGCAGGTCAACGAGCCCCGCGGTCACAGCCTCGAGTTGCGCATCACCTGTGAGGACCCCACGCGCGGTCTGGCCCCCTCCACCGGCGCCATCACCCGCCTGCGCTGGCCGGCCGGCCCTGGGATCCGCATCGAGTCCGGAGTCACCGAAGGCGACGTCGTCACCCCCTTGTTCGACCCGATGCTCGCCAAGATCATCGTCACCGGCGCCAGCCGGGAGCAGGCCATCGCCCGAGCCCGGCGTGCCCTGCGGGAGACGGTGGTCGAAGGCGTCACCGTCTGCACCGCCCTGCACGCCGAGGTCCTCACCCGCCCCGACTTCACCGCACCCGACAGCGCCGGGCGGCTGGCCGTGACCACGCGGTGGATCGAGAAGGAGGTGCTGCCCGATCTCGACGACGCCGCGGCGACGTCGCAGGCCGACGGCTCCCCGGAGACGGCCACCAACCCGCGCACCCGCTCCAGCTACATCATCGAGCTCAACGGCCGCCGCATGCAGCTGACCCTGCCCGACGGGATCCTCGCCCCCTCCGTCCCGGCGCGAGGCTTCAGCTCCCGCAGCAACCGGGCCCAGCCGCTGCGCGGCCGTTCGGGCGGGACCCGCTCACCTCGAGGCGCAGCTCCCGGTGATACCGGGACCGCCGGCGGTGAGCCCGGCGTCATCGCTGCCCCTATGCAGGCCATCGTCACCCGTATCTGTGTGGAGCCGGGCCAGCAGGTCTGTCAGGGCGACCTGCTCGTGGTCCTGGAGTCCATGAAGATGGAGAACTACGTCCACGCACCCAGCGACGGCACCATCTCGGAGATCCCCGTCAGCGCCGGACGCACCGTCTCTGCCGGCGACGTCCTGGTGCGCATGCACACCCCCGAGAACGGCTCCGAGGAGGCCTGAACCGTGACCACCGATCCCCTCTCCGGCCCCGGAGCGCCTGCCGAGACACCGGCCCCGGGAAGCACCATGGCCGACTCGGTCGCCACCACCGCCTTCCGCCAGCGCATCGCCCGCGTCGACCGGGAGGCGGAGGAGCGCGCCGCCGCCCGTCAGCACGCCAAGGGCAAGCGCACCGCCCGCGAGCGCATCAACGACCTGCTCGACGACTCCACCTTCCTGGAGATCGGCCGCTACACCGGTTCGGGCGCCGGCGACAAGGCCCGACCCTCAGGCGTCGTCACCGGCTTCGGTCAGATTGACGGCCGGCAGGTGGCGGTCTACTCCCAGGACTTCTCCGTCTCTGGCGGCGCCCTGGGCACCATCGAGGGGGACAAGATCGTCCGCCTCCTGGACGACGCCCTGCGCCTGCGCATCCCCGTCATCGGGCTCATTGACTCCGGTGGCGCCAAGATCCAGGAGGGCGTGGGCGCTCTGCGCCAGTACGGACGCATCTTCAACCGCACCTGCGCCGCCTCCGGGCTGGTCCCGCAGATCAGCGTCATCCTGGGACCCTGCGCCGGTGGCGCCGTCTACAGCCCGGCCCTGACCGACTTCGTCATCGCCACCCGCCAGGCCTCCCACATGTTCGTCACCGGCCCCGACGTCGTACGCGCCGTGACCGGTGAGCAGATCAGCGCCGAGGACCTCGGCGGTGCGAAGATCCACGGCTCGGTCTCCGGCGTCGTCCACTACGTGGCCGACGATGAGGAGGACGCGCTGGGGCAGGTCCGCACCTTCCTGGCCTACCTGCCCTCCTCGGCCGAGGTCAGTGCCCCCCTGTACGCCTACGACGACGCCGACGCCCAGGCCGACGCTGAGGCTGCCCGCAGCGTCGGCGAGATCGTGCCTGCCTCCACCCGGCAGGCCTATGACGTCGTCGAGGTGGTGTCAGCCGTCGTCGACCATGGTGAGCTCGTCCAGGTCCAGGAGGAGTTCGCCCCCAACGTCGTGGTCGGCTTCGCCTGCTTCGAGGGCCGCCCGGTGGGGATCGTCGCCAACCAGCCGCTGGTGGACGCCGGCACCCTGGACGTCGACGCCTCCGAGAAGCTCGCCCGCTTCGTGCGCTTCTGCGACGCCTTCGGACTGCCGGTGGTCACCTTCGTCGACGTCCCCGGCTACCGTCCCGGAGCCGAGCAGGAGCACGCCGGCATCATCCGCCGTGGCGCCAAGGTCATTAACGCCTACGCCACCGCCACCGTGCCACTGGTGACGATCGTCCTGCGCAAGGCCTACGGCGGCGCCTACATCGTCATGGGCTCCAAGGCCATCGGCGCCGACCTCAACTTCTGCTGGCCGGGGGCTGAGATTGCCGTCCTGGGCGCTACCGGTGCCGTGGGCATCATCCACCGCCGCGACCTGGCCAAGGTCCGTGACGAGCAGGGGGAGGAGGCCGCCGCCGCCGAGCACGAGCGGCTCGTGGCCGAGTACACCGATGCCGTCATCAACCCCGACAAGGCCGTGGCCATCGGAGAGATCGACGCCGTCATCGCCCCTGAGGACACCCGCAACGTCATCGTCGACTCACTGGCCGCGCTGCGCGCCAAGAACGACGCCCGTCCCGAGTCGCCCAAGAAGCATGACAACATCCCCCTCTGACCCCGGCTCCGAGTCCCACTCGCCGCCGCTTTCACCGCTTTCACCACGTCCCCCGTCACCTGACCTCAGTTCTGGTAACCGTTCCGAGACCACCGACCACGCCGTCGCAACACCGAAGGACACCACTACCGTGCACACGAACTCGCAAGCCCCCAGCCCCGCGACCACCATCGCTGAGCGCCTGAGCGGAGGCGAGCCCTACATCATCACCTTCGGAGGACAGGCCACCCCCTGGCGCCAGACGCTGGCCGACCTGGTCTCCCTGGACCGCGCCCTGGCCGATGACGTCGTGGCGGTCGACCGGGCCGTGGCCGAGCGCCTGGCCCCCGTGGCCACCGACCTGCTCACCGTGACCCCGCGCGGCTCGCGGCTCCTGGACGACGAGGCCGCTCCGGTCACCCCCCAGCACCGCACCACCGCCGACGGCGCAGACGTCTCCGTGCCAGGCATCCTCATGGCCCAGCACGCGGCCCTGGCCTCCCTACCCGGCGCCGGTATCGACCCGGCCGCCCACGCCCCGGTGAGCGCCATCGGCCACTCCCAGGGCGTCCTGGGCGTCAGCCTCCTCCAGGCCGTGCAGGCTGGTGAGCGCGAGAGCGTCATTGAGGTTCACGCCATCGCCCGCCTCATCGGTGCGGCGGCCACCCGCACCACCCGTCGCCTCGACCTGGGCACCGTGGGGGAGTCCACCCCGATGCTCTCGGTCCGCGGTGTCACTCGCAGCGTGCTCGACGCGGTCCTGGCCCGGGTCCCCGGCTCCGAGCGGATCTCCGTGGGCGTGACCAACGGCCGTCAGGCGCACATCCTCTCGGGGCGCCCAGCCGACCTCGAGAGCGTTGTCACCGCGCTGGAGGCGGCCGCCGCCCGCAGCGCCAAGGCCCGCAAGGATCGCCGTCGCGGTGGCGCCGTGCTGGCCCCGGTCACCGAGTTCCTCACCACCTCGGTTCCCTTCCACACCCCGCTGCTCGCCGGTGCTGTCGACGACGTCGCCGCCTGGGCGGCCACCTGCGGCCTGAACGAGAAGCTCGCCCGCGAGCTGGCCACTGCCGTGCTCATTGACCCGGTCGACTGGCCCGGCCTGGTCACCGGGGCCCTCGCAGCCGGATCGGACGCCCCGGTGCGCACCGTCCTGGACCTGGGACCGGGCAATGTCCTGGTTCGTCTCACCGAGGGCGTCGTGGCCGGTACGGGAACCACCGTCGTGCCCGCGGGGACCGCCAAGGCCATTGACGACCTCGACCGCGCCGGCGCGGCCCCCCGCCCCGGCGTCGACCGCTCCCGCTTCGCCCCGCGCATCACCCGCCTGCCCGACGGCCGTCTCACCCTCGACACCGCCTTCACCCGCCTGACCGGGCGCAGCGCGGTGCTCCTGGCGGGAATGACCCCCACCACCGTGGATCCGGCCATCGTTGCGGCCGCCGCCAACGCAGGCTACTGGGCTGAGCTCGCCGGCGGGGGCCAGACCACCCCCGCCGTCCTGACCGAGAACCTTCAGGGCCTGGAGAAGGCGCTCGAGCCGGGGCGCACCGCGGCCTTCAACGCCATGTTCATGGACCGCTACCTGTGGAACCTGCACCTGGGGACCCAGCGGCTGCTGTCCAAGGCCCGCGCCGGGGGCGCCCCCATCGACGGCATCACCATCTCCGCCGGTATCCCCGAGCTCGAGGAGGCCACCGCCCTGCTCGAGCGCCTGCACGCCGAGGGCTTCCCCTACATCGCCTTCAAGCCCGGCACCGTGGACCAGATCCGTCAGGTCCTGGCCATCGCCCGCGCCGTGCCCGACAGCCCCGTCATCATCCAGATCGAGGACGGACACGCCGGTGGCCACCACTCGTGGGAGGACCTGGACACCATGCTCCTGGCCACCTACGACGCCATCCGCGCCGTGACCAACGTGGTGCTCGTCGTCGGCGGCGGCATCGGTACGCCCACCCGCGCCGCCGACTACCTCACCGGCCGCTGGGCCGAGGCCTACGGTACGGCCGCCGCCCCCGTCGACGGCGTCATGATCGGAACCGCCGCCATGACCTGCCTGGAGGCCAAGACCAACGACGACGTCAAGCAGCTCCTCGTCGACACCCCCGGGATCCCCGAGGACTCCGGGGTCGAGGGCGGCTGGGTCGCCTCCGGGGAGTCCATCGGTGGCATGACCTCCGGTTTGTCCCACCTGCGTGCCGACCTCTACGAGATCGACAACTCCTCGGCCCGGGCCTCCCGCCTCATCCAGGAGCTCGCCGGTGACGAGGCCGCCATGGCCGCACGCCGCCAGGAGATGATCGACGCCCTGGCCAAGACCGCCAAGCCCTACTTCGGCGACGTCGAGGAGATGACCTACCTTCAGTGGGCCACCCGCTACGCCGAGCTGTGCGTCGCCCCCCACGAGGGGCGCTGCGCCACCCGCGCCGACTGGGCCGACGAGGGCTGGTACGACCGCTTCATCGACCTGCTGCACCGCATCGAGGCCCGCCTGAGCCCGGCCGACCACGGCGAGATCCCCACGCTCTTCGCCGACTACGACGCCGTCATCGACTCCGACGCCGCCCTGGCCTCCCTGGCCGAGCACTACCCGTCGGCCGCCTCCACCCTCGTGGAGCCCGTCGACGCCGCCTGGTTCGTCGACCTGTGCCGCAAGCACCCCAAGCCCGTGCCCTTCGTGCCCGTGGTCGACGCCGACATCCTGCGCTGGTGGGGCACCGACTCCCTGTGGCAGTCCCAGGACCCGCGCTACACCGCTGACCAGGTGCGCATCATCCCCGGTCCCGTCGCCGTGGCCGGCATCACCACCATCAACGAGCCGGTCGGCGAGCTGTTGGGCCGCTTCGAGACCGCCGCTGTCGAGGCCCTCCAGGACGCCGGCACCGGCGAGCAGGAGGCCGCCGGCCGTCTGGGCGCCGCCCCCGCCGTGGCCGACGGCGTCCTGGCGTCCCCCGTGGCCGACGCCAAGGAGCTCGTCCAGGTGGCCCCCCACGTCCTGTGGAACGGCCACCTGACGGTCAACCCGGCCACCGTCCTGGACGACGACGCCTACAACGTCGTTGCCCGCCCGGACGTGGCCGAGGACGCCTACGACCTCGACATCCGCCTCGACACCCACTGGGACGGCACTCCCGGCGGAGACAAGATCCACGCCGTGCGCCGCCTCGTGGTGCCGCTGCGCCTGGCCCGCGCCTGGGACGGCGCCGCCCCACTGGTCGACCCCGAGCGCATCAGCGAGACGATGAACGACCTGCTGCGGGCCACCGCAGGTGTGGGGGCTGTGTCCATCACGGGCGACAACGTCGACCACCTGCCCGAGGTCCGCCCCGCGCAGGACGGAGCCACGGACGCCCTGGGGCGTCCCGCCACCCAGCCCTTCGGCACCATCCACGGCTCCTTCACGCTGGCCAGCAACCTGGGCCACGACCACGCCTCGGTAACTGCCGACGCCTTGCCCGTGGACCTGTCCGCCGCGCCCTTCGTGCCCGACGCCCTGCTCGGCCCCTGCTGGCCGGTGGTCTACGCCGCCCTGGGCAGCGTCGTCGAGGACGGCATGCCGCTCATCGAGGGCCTGCTCGGCGCCGTCCACCTGGACCACACCATCGACCTGCACCTCACCCTCCACCAGCTCCAGGAGGCCGCGGCCACGACCAGCCCCACGATCGACGTCACCGGCTGGGTCGCCGCGCTGGAGGAGTCCAGTGCCGGCCGTGTCGTCGACGTGCGCCTGGAGCTGACCGACGCCTGCGACGGCACCGTGGTGGCACTCATGCGCGAGCGCTTCGCCATCCGCGGCCGTGCCTCCGGCAACGCCGTGCCCAGCGCCCCCGAGCTCGCCGGCGGCACCGGGCGCAAGACGGCCCCGGCCGCGCGCCGCATCCTGCGCCGCACCACCGTCACCGCGCCCGCGGACATGACGGCCTTCGCTCGGGTCACCGGTGACTTCAACCCGATCCACACCTCCTACAACGCCGCCCGTGTGGCAGGCATGGAGGCCCCGCTCGTTCACGGCATGTGGCTGTCGGCCACCGCCCAGCAGGTGGCGGCCTCCACCGCGGCCGACGGCTCGCGCCACGTCCTGGCCGGCTGGACCTACGTCATGACCGGTCCGGTGGAGCTGAACGACGACGTCGAGATCACCGTGGAGCGCACCGGCCTGGTGGTCGGCGGCGGCTACGTCCTGGAAGTCGTCTGCCGCATCAACGGCGAGGTCGTCTCCCGCGGCACCGCCGTGACGACGCCCGAGCCCACCGCCTACGTCTACCCCGGTCAGGGCATCCAGGCCCCCGGCATGGGCCTGGACGAGATGAACTCCTCCAAGGCCGCCCGGGAGATCTGGGAGCGGGCCGACGCCCACACCCGCGCCGAGCTGGGCTTCTCCGTCATCAACCTGGTGCGCGACAACCCCACCGAGATGACCGCCCGCGGCGTCACCTACCGCCACCCCGAGGGGCTGCTCAACCTCACCCAGTTCACCCAGGTAGCCCTGGCCACCGTCGCCATGGCGACCACTGCGCGCCTGGCCGAGGCCGGCGCCCTCGTGGACAACGCCGCCTTCGCCGGCCACTCCCTGGGCGAGTACACAGCACTGAGCGCCTACGGGCACGTCATGCCCGTGGAGACGACCATCTCGATCGTCTTCCAGCGCGGCTCCACCATGCACTCGCTGGTGCCGCGCGACGCCGACGGCGCCTCGAACTACCGCATGGGGGCCCTGCGCCCCAACCAGGCGGGTATCAAGGCCGACGAGGTCGAGGCCTACGTGCGCTCGATCTCCCAGGCCACCGGAGAGTTCCTCCAGATCGTCAACCACAACCTGGCCGGCGTTCAGTACGCCGTGGCAGGCACGATCAAGGGCCTGGACGCCCTGGCCGCCGACGCCCGCGCCAAGGCCAAGGCCCGCGGAGGCAAGAACCCCTTCATGTTCGTCCCCGGCATCGACGTGCCCTTCCACTCCGAGGTGCTGCGCCCCGGCGTGCCGGAGTTCCGCACTCGCCTGCTCGAGCTCGTCCCCGAGAACCTGGACGTCGAGCGGCTGGTGGGCCACTACGTGCCCAACCTTGTGGCCCGACCCTTCGCCCTGACCCAGGACTTCGCCCGTTCGATCCTTCAGGTCGTTCCCTCCGAGCCCGTTGAGGAGATCCTGGCCAACTGGGACTCCTGGGTGAAGCGCCCCACGGAGCTGGCCCGCGTCCTGCTGGTCGAGCTCCTGGCCTGGCAGTTCGCCTCCCCAGTGCGCTGGATCGAGACCCAGGAGGTCCTGCTGTCCTCCCCGAGCGAGGGAGGCCTGGGGATCGAGCACATCGTCGAGGTGGGCCTGGCGGGTTCCCCCACCCTGGCGAACCTGGCCACCAACACCCTGCGTCTGCCCCAGCACGCCGGACGCCACGTCACCGTGCACAACGCTCGCCGCGACGAGGCCCGGGTGCTGGCCACCGACACCGACCCGGCCGTCGAGCTCACCGAGCCGGACTTCGACGTTCCGGCCGCGCAGGAGCCGGCTGCTGAGGCCGAGGCTCCCGCGCAGAGCGCCGCGGTCGAGGCCGCACCTGCTCCCACGGCCGAGGCCGCCCCCGCTGCGGCGGCTCCGGCCGCAGCCGGACCGGTGGACGACCTGCCCTTCGGTGCGACCGACGCCCTGACGGTGCTGCTGGCCCACGCCTCGCGCATCCGCCCCGAGCAGATCGGCGCCACGGACACCACCGAGACACTCACCAACGGAGTCTCCTCGCGCCGTAACCAGCTCCTCATGGACCTGGGCACCGAGCTCGAGCTCGCCTCCATCGACGGCGCCGCTGACGCCGACATGACGGCCCTGGCTGCCACGGTCGCCAAGGGTGCCCCCGGCTACAAGGCCTTCGGTCCCGTTCTCACCGAGGCCATCCGCGTGGGACTGGGCCGCCTTCTGGGCCCCTCCGGCGTGCGCGCCTCTCGTATCGCTGACCGCGTTACCGGCACCTGGGGTCTGGGGCAGGGATGGGTCTCCCACGTGACCGCCGCACTGTTCCTGGGCACCCGGGAGGGCTCCTCGATGCGCGGCGAGGACCTGGCCTCCCTGGGCTCCTCGGCCCCGTTGACCAGTGCAAGCGCCGTGGACGCCCTCATCGACTCCGCCGTCCAGGCCGTCGCCGCCGACCACGGTGTGGCCGTCTCCAAGCCGAGTGCCGGCGGCGCCGGAGGCGCAGTGGTCGACTCCGCGGCCCTGGACGCCTTCGCCCAGAGCGTCACCGGCTCCGAGGGCGTCCTGGCCACCACGGCCCACACCCTCCTGGACGCCCTGGGCCTGGCCGAGAAGGCCACTGTCCCGGCTGACGCCGACGACGAGGCCTCCCGCACCCGGGCCGCCATGGCCGCCCTGGACGCCGAGCTGGGCGCCGGATGGGTCAAGTCCGTCACACCGGCCTTCGCCCCTGAGCGCGCCGTCCTCATCGACGACCGCTGGGCCACGGCCCGTGAGGACGTCGCCCGACTCGGCTCCGGCGAGACCGACCTGGATGCCTTCCGCCGGCTCCTGGCCCCCGAGCGCTTCGTGGGCCTGGGGCAGGCGGTGGCCGACCACGCCACCTGGTGGGCCAAGCAGGTCAAGGCCTCCGACTTGGCCGACGGCGCCGAGCGCGCCGCCGTCCTGACCGCGATCGCCCAGGCCGCGCCGAAGGCTCCCCAGGCCGACGATCCCACGGTGCGCTGGTCCGAGGACGTCGCCGTCGTCACCGGTGTGGCCCCCGGCTCCATCGCCGCGGCCGTCGTCGGAGAGCTGCTGGCCGGTGGCGCCACCGTGGTGGCCACCAGCTCGCGCCTGACCCACGAGCGCCTCGAGTTCGCCACCACCCTGTACCGCGAGCACGCCGCTGCCGGCGCCAAGCTGTGGATGGTTCCCGCGAACCTGTCCTCCTACCGGGACGTCGACGCCCTGGCCGAGTGGATCGGCAACGACCAGGTGGTCACCTCCGGCGGCTCCACCAAGGTGGTCAAGGAGGCCCTGGTTCCCACCCTCCTGTTCCCCTTCGCCGCGCCGCGCGTCTCGGGCACGCTGGCCGACGCCGGCCCCGCGGCCGAGTCCCAGACCCGCCTGCTGCTGTGGTCGGTGGAGCGCACCATTGCGGCTCTGAGCGCCATCGGCACCGACACCCACGTCGACCACCGTCTGCACGTGGTCCTGCCCGGCTCCCCGAACCGGGGCACCTTCGGCGGTGACGGCGCCTACGGTGAGGTCAAGTCCGCTCTGGACGCGATCGTCAACCGCTGGTCGTCGGAGCGGGTCTGGGCCCAGCGCGTCACTCTGGCCCACCCCCGTATCGGCTGGGTCAAGGGCACCGGCCTCATGGGCGGTAACGACCCGCTTGTCGCCGCCGTCGAGGCTGCCGGGGTGCGCACCTGGACCACGGAGGAGATCGCCTCCGAGCTCACCGACCTGTGCACCACCGAGGTGCGTACTCGGGCGGCCCAGGCCCCGGTGAACGCTGACCTCACGGGGGGACTGGGTGACGACATCGACCTGGTGGCCCTGCGTGAGAACGCCGCTGCTCAGGGCGCCGAGCCCACCGAGGAGACAGAGGCCCCGGCCGTCATCAAGGCCCTGCCCACCCCGGTGGTCCCGACTCAGCCCACCGCCCCCCAGTGGGGCGAGGTGAGCGCCGACCTCGACGACCTGGTCGTCATCATCTCCACCGGAGAGGTTTCCACCTGGGGATCGGGTCGTACGCGCCGCGAGGCCGAGCTGGGTATGAGCAGCGGGGAGGACGTTGACCTGACCGCCGCCGGGGTCCTCGAGCTCGCCTGGGGCATGGGGCTGCTCACCTGGCAGGACAGCCCCAAGGCTGGCTGGTACGACGCCGACGGGGAGATGGTCGAGGAGTCCGACATCCTGGAGCGCTACCGCGACGAGGTCGTGGCCCGCTGCGGTATCCGCCAGTTCGTCGACGACGGCGTCATCGCGCCGATCGCCGATGAGGAGGTCATCGTCTACCTCGACCGCGACATCACCCTGTCGGTTCCCGACGAGGCCACGGCCCGCACCATTGAGGCCTCCGACCCCGAGCACACGCTCGTGGTCCCCGACGCCGAGACCGGCGAGTGGACCGTCACCCGCCTGGCCGGCTCACTGGCCCGGGTGCCGCGCCGCGCCGCGCTGTCGCGCACGGTTGGCGGCCAGTTCCCGCGCGACTTCGACCCGGAGCGCTGGGGCATCCCCGCCTCGATGACCCAGGGAATGGACCCGATCGCCTCCTGGAACCTGGTCACCACCGTTGACGCCTTCCTGTCGGCCGGTTTCACCCCGGCCGAGCTCCTCAAGGCCGTCCACCCCTCCGACGTGGCCTCCACGCAGGGCACCGGGTTCGGCGGCATGGAGTCGATGCGCAAGATGTTCGTCGGCCGGTTCCTGGGGGAGGAGCGTCCCAGTGACATCCTCCAGGAGGCCCTGCCCAATGTCGTGGCCGCCCACGTCATGCAGTCCTACATCGGCGGCTACGGCGCCATGGTCCAGCCGGTGAGCGCCTGCGCCACCGCGGCCGTCTCCATCGAGGAGGGCTGGGACAAGATCGCCCTGGGCAAGGCCGACGTCGTCGTGGCCGGCGCCATCGACGACATCTCGATCGAGTCGGTCGTCGGCTTCGGCAACATGAACGCCACCGCGGAGGCCGCGGCCATGCGTGCCAAGGGCATCTCCGACCGCCACTTCTCGCGCGCCAACGACCGCCGCCGCGGCGGATTCGTGGAGGCCGAGGGCGGCGGCACGGTGATCCTGGCCCGTGGCTCGGTGGCGGCCCGGATGGGGCTGCCGGTGGCCGGCGTGGTTGGATTCGTCTCCTCCTACGCCGACGGCGCCCACACCTCGATCCCGGCCCCCGGCCTGGGCGCCCTGGGCGCCGGCCGCGGCGGGCGCAGCTCGCGCCTGGCCAAGGCCCTGGCGGCCCTGGGTGTGGAGGCTGACGACATCGCGCTGGTCTCCAAGCACGACACCTCGACCGGTGCCAACGACCCCAACGAGTCCGAGCTGCACACGCGTCTGGCGCGCGCACTGGGACGCTCCGAGGGCAACTCGCTGGTGGCGGTCTCGCAGAAGACCATCACCGGTCACGCCAAGGGCGGTGCCGCGGTCTTCCAGGTCGCGGGCCTGACCGAGATTCTTGCCTCCGGTGTGGCTCCCGGTAACGCCTCCCTGGACGTCGTCGACGCCCCCCTGGCTAAGGACGTCTTCTGGGTGTGGCCGCGCAGGCCCATCCGTCTGGCCGGCCGCGGCGGTCAGGACGGGCGGGTCCCCGGTGCCGGCCCAGTGCGAGCCGGCCTGCTGACCTCGCTGGGCTTCGGACACGTCTCCGGTCTCATCGCGATCGTCCACCCCGGCGCCTTCGAGGCCGCCCTGCGTCAGGCCGAGGGCCAGGAGGCGGTTGACGCCTGGCTGGCCTCCGCCAACGCCCGCCTGGCCGCCGGGACCAGGCGCCGCCGCGCAGGCATGATCGGCCGGGCCCCGCTGTTCGAGCAGGTCCAGGGCCGGCGCCTGGGGGAGGAGTCCAAGCAGCGCGACCCGCATGAGGTCGAGGCCGCCATGCTGCTCGACCCCGACGCCCGTCTGGGCTCCGACGGCGTCTACCACACCGGCGAGTAAGCTCATCACGATAGCGGACAGGGCCGGTTCTACAGACGATGGATACCGTCTGTAGAACCGGCCTTGTTTGGTCCATATGGAATTGTCAAAGGAATTGCGTCAATGATTCGTAAGTTTTACTTCATGAGTACTCCGTCATGACTGAGCCGCAGCTTCCGGACACGCCGCAGCCTTCCCCCGGTTCCACCGTTCTGGCAGTAGGCACGGACCTGGTGCACATTCCGGGTTTCTCCGCCCAGCTCGAGCAGCCCGGCACCGTCTTCGCACAACGAGCCTTCACTGCGCGCGAGCTCAGAGACGCCCACAACCGCTCGCAGGACAGGGGGACGAGCCCGGCCCAGCACCTGGCCGCACGCTGGGCGGCCAAGGAGTCCTTCATCAAGGCCTGGAGCCAGGCACACGTTCTGTGCGCAAAAAGTCGCGGAACGAGTAGTTCTCCAGTTATCCTGGCCGAGGACGTCGACTGGCGTGAGATCGAGGTGGTCACCGATCGGTGGGGCCGCCCTTCCTTACGCCTGAGCGGCACCGTTGCCCGTGCTGTTGAACGCAGCCTCGGAGAGGAGGTATCAACCCCAGGGTGTTGGCAAGTTTCCATGAGCCATGACGGTGATTATGCCGCGGCCATCGTCCTTCACGTGCGTTGAGTCGTGCCCGCACAGAAGGAACAATGAAGAAACCTCGACCATGATCAAGTGAGCGGTCACTGCTGCCCGTCATGTCACGTGCGGATTTCCACATCATCTGCGGTGATTGTCTGCCACTCATGGTCGCGCCATCAGGAACATCAACGACGAGCCGCGACAAACCGCGCACGCCGATCCGGATCCCTTGAGAGGCTCCACGAGCCCTTTCTCCAACGGCGGCAGCGGTGTGTCTCCCCTCTGACTGACGTGAGGACATATTGATGACTGCCACTACCTACCAAGCCATCGCGATGATCGTCTATTTCGTGGCCATGCTCGCCATCGGGGGCTGGGCCTATCTGCGAACGGACAACTTCGACGACTACATGCTCGCCGACCGCGACCTCAATCCCTGGGTGGCGGCACTGTCTGCGGGAGCCTCGGACATGTCGGGGTGGCTGCTGATGGGACTGCCGGGGGCCCTGTATGTCAGCGGCCTGGTCGAGGGGTGGATCGCTGTCGGACTGACGGCCGGGGCTCTGGCGAACTGGCTGCTGGTGGCTCCTCGCCTGCGCGCTTACACCGAGGTCGCCAACAACTCCATCACGGTCCCCAGCTTCCTGGACAACCGGCTCCACGACACGCACCGGCTGTTGCGGTGGTCCAGCGGCCTCATCATTCTGGTCTACTTCACCTTCTACGTCTCCTCCGGCATGGTCGCCGGCGGCCGTTTCTTCGAGTCCTCCTTCGGCATGGACTACCACCTCGGCATGGTCATCGTCGCCGCCATCACCGTGGTCTACACGCTGATCGGCGGCTTCCTGGCCGTGTCCTACACCGACTTCGTCCAGGGAGTCATGATGGTGGCCGCCCTGGTCATGGTGCCCGTCGCAGGGGTCATTCGACTCGGGGGAGTGTCCAACCTGATGAAGGCCGTCTCCGAGGTTGACGCCCACTACTGGGTCATCTGGGGGCCGACGACGACGCTGCTCGGCGTCATCTCGGCACTGGCCTGGGGCCTGGGCTACTTCGGACAGCCGCACATCATCGTCCGGTTCATGGCCATCCGCAGCCCCAGGGAGGCCGTGGCTGGCGGCACCATCGGAATCGGCTGGATGCTCTTCGCGGTGCTCGGTGCTGCCGGCACCGCCGTCGTGGGCGTAGCCACCTACCACCACGACAAGAAGCAGCTGGCCGACCCGGAGACCGTCTTCATCACCCTGGGCAAGCTGCTCTTCCACCCGTTGGTCGCAGGATTCATGCTGGCAGCCATTCTTGCCGCCATCATGTCGACGATCTCCTCCCAGCTGCTCGTCACCTCCTCGGCGCTCATTGAGGACCTGTACGGCTCCTTCGCCCGAACCCGAGAGGACAAGATCAGCGGCAACCGCATGGTGCTCTACTCGCGCATGGCGGTATTCGCCATCGCCTTGGTCGCCGCGATCATGGCCTGGAATGACAGTAAAACGATCCTCGCGCTCGTGGCCTTCGCCTGGGCCGGCTTCGGCGCCTCCTTCGGCCCCACCATTCTGCTGTCGCTGTACTGGAAGCGCTTGAGCGTCATGGGTGCCTTCGCGGGAATGATCACCGGGGCCGTCGTCGTCATGATCTGGGGGAACGTCTCCGGCGGTCCGGGCGGCATCTTCGACCTCTACGAGATCGTGCCCGGATTCCTGAGCAACCTGGCCGTGGCCTGGGCCGTGTCCCGCACGAGTCAGCCCTCGAAGGAGATCTCCGAGGAGTTCGACGCCGCTGTCACCGCCTCGCGGGCGTAGCCGGCCTGGGTAGTCGGACAGTACCGCAACCATGAGGATCGTCATCGCACCCGACTCCTTCAAGGAGTCCATGACCGCCGTGCAGGCCGCTCGGGCCATGGCGGTTGGGGTGCGCGACGCCCTGCCCACCACATGCGTGGTTGATCAGGTCCCCGTCTCCGACGGTGGAGAGGGTTTCGCCGAGGCCGTCACGGCCGCCTGGAGCGCCTCGTGGCAGGAGGTGACCACGGTTGACGCCCTGGGCCGGCCCCGGATGGCGGGCTTCGGACTCGACGGCGATCGGGCCGTTGTCGACCTGGCCTCCAGCGTGGGACTGGAGCACATCGCGCCGGGAGAGCGGGACGTCATGCGCTCCTCGACCGCAGGGCTCGGCCATGTCATCACTGCCGCGGTCGACGCCGGCGCCCGCTCACTGCTCATCGGTCTGGGTGGGTCGGCCTCCAACGACCTGGGCCTGGGGATGCTCGTGGCGCTGGGCGCCCGCTGCCTGGACGAGCGGGGAGGTGAGGTGGAACCGGTACCCGCCGAGTTCTCCCGCATCCGGCGGATCGAGGTCGGGCCGGCTCGCCGTCGCCTCGAGGGCGTGAGCATCACGGTGGCCGGTGACGTGACGAATCCACTCACGGGTCCCCACGGCGCGGCAGCCGTCTTCGGACCGCAGAAGGGACTGTTCGGGCCTGCGATCACGTGGGTTGATGGCGAGGTGACGCGCCTGGCCGCAGTCCTCGGCCTGAGCCACTGGGCCTGCCGCCCGGGCACCGGGGCGGCAGGCGGCACCGCCTTTGCCCTGGCAGCTGTTCTCGGGGCGGAGCTTGCCACCGGCATTGATCACCTGGCTCGCGTCGTCGGACTGCGTGAGCGGCTGGAAGAGGCCGACCTGCTGCTGACAGGGGAGGGGACCGTTGATGGGCAGTCCTTGAATGGCAAGGCGGTCAGCGGAGTGCTCCGCCTGGCCTGTGAGTACGGGGTGCCCTCCATCGTCTTCGCCGGACGGGTCAGGATCGATGCCGCGGCACAACAGCGTCTGAGTGATCTGGGAGCCCAGCGCATCATCCAGATCTCCGATCCTTCCGAGGCACTGGAGACGTCTCTTAGACGGGGCCCGGAACATCTGCGCCGGGCGGTTGCGGACGCTGTGGGTCACTGTTCCGCTGATGGTGGCCAGCTCGAGCCGCGCTCTGAATGACATCCCGTGAGCACGCTCAGCCATGAAGAGGTCCCGGGTACCGTCGTGGGACGGTTGCGTTGTATCCTTACCGCCAGCAACGTGCTCCGGGGTCGGTGAAAGTCCGAACCGGCGGTCACAGTCCGCGACCCGCTCGCACCACACCCGCCTGAAGCGGCTATGGGTGCGACGGCTGAGCCGGTGGAACTCCGGCACCGACGGTGAAAGTCCGGAGGGGAGGATGCGCGTGGCGCTCGGCGGGGAGACCCGCAGCTCGAGACAACGTCCCGAGCTCACGGACAGCCGTGAGCTCGCCGGGTGGTGAACCGAGCGGGCGCCCAGCACGTGTGTGCGCCGACCGACGGTGCACAGGCGGACCCCGGTGCAGCCGGGAGCGCCCGTTCCCGGAACGTCCCGGGAAGGACACCACCGTGTACAGCCCCAGCCCCATCGGCAAGGCCGCACGCCCCCACGCTTCCCCCGCCGAGCCGCCCAGTGACGTTCCTGAGCCGTCGACATCCTCGGCCTCGTCGATGACCTCCCTGTCAGAGTCGTTCTCAGAGTCGCCGTCCAGGCCTTCGGCTCGTCGCCGACGTCGCATCCGCGCTGCTGAGCGGAGCGGGCCGTTTCCCGCCGTCGTCCTGGGAGCGGCACTGCTCATCATCTGGCAGCTCGTCGCCGGCTCGGGGGCCGTCCCCGAGATCTTCCTGCCCAGTCCCTGGGCGGTCGTCACCCGCCTGTGGCTGAACCTCACTCAGGCCGGGCTGGGATGGAGAGCCTGGATCACGCTGCGTGAGGCCCTCCTCGGCTGTCTCCTGGCCGCCGTGTTCGCTCTGCCCCTGGCCTGGGCCCTGTACTGCTGGCGGCTGTTCTCCCGAACTGTCCTGCCCTATGTCGCTGCAAGTCAGGCGGTTCCCGGCATCGCCGTCGCGCCCCTCATGGTGCTGTGGATCGGTTACGGAACTCTTCCCATCGTGGTCCTGTGCGCCTTCATGGTCTTCTTCCCCATCACCATCACGGTGCTCCTGGGGCTGCGCGGCCTGGACGCCGACGTCATGGACGCCGCCCGGCTCGACGGCGCTCATGGCCTGAGCATGCTCATCCACATGGAGCTTCCGATGGCTTTGCCGGCGATCTACACCGGGTTGCGCACCGGTTTCACCCTGTCAGTCACCGGTGCGGTCGTCGGCGAGCTCATCATGGGCGGCGAGGGCCTGGGGACAGTGCTCTCCACGCAGCAGAGCCGGGGCGACACGACCGGCGTGTTCGCCACGATCACGCTCCTGTGCGTGCTGGCCACATCCATCCACTGGGTGCTCCATGAGCTCGAGCGACGCAGTCGCACCGTGGACGCCCTACGAGGCCGACGCGCCACCTGAGCCCTGCGCGGCCTCCGCTTCTCACCCCTCCGACACAAGGAAACTCCTCATCATGGCTGTCTCTCACCTCGTCGTCTCCCAGTCATTCCTCTCGCGCCGCCGGCTGCTGGCAGGAGGCCTGGCGCTCACCGGCGCCGGAGCACTTGCCGCCTGCTCCTCGGGGACCGCCAGCCGCGCGGCGTCGGCCTCGGCGGCCGGAGGCGCACTGACAATCGGCCTGACCTACACGCCGAACATCCAGTTCGCCCCCTTCTACATGGCTAAGAATGACGGGACATACGCCACGAACGTGACGCTGCACCACCACGGGGCGCAGGACGGTCTCTTCGACGCCCTCCAGAGCGGCCATGAGCAGCTCGTCGTCGCTGGCGCCGACGAGGCGGTGGTGGCCACCTCCAACGGCTCCGACCTCGTCGTCGTGGGCGGCTACTACCAGTCCTACCCGGCCTGCCTCATCGTCCCGGAGAGCTCGCCGATCAAGGCTCCCGCGGACCTCAAGGGCAAGACCGTCGGCACTCCAGGCCGCAAGGGTGAGACCTGGTACGCCCTCCAGCTGGCCATGTCCACGGCCTCCCTGACCGAGTCCGACCTGACGATCCAGGACATCGGCTACACCCAGCAGGCTGCGCTCGTCGGCGGCAAGGTCGACGCCGTCGTCGGCTTCTCCAACAACGACGCGATCCAGATCCGCCAGGCCGGCACCCCCGTGCGTACCATCCAGGTCGCCGACCGAATCCCCCTCGTGGGCGTCTCGCTGGTGACGACCCGATCCCTGCTGGACTCCCGTCGCCAGGACCTCGAGACCGTCGTCAAGGCCTCGATCAAAGGCATGACCGCCTTCGTCAAGGACCCCGACGCGGCGGTCGAGGCCACCAAGGAACACATGGACGACCTCAAGGTGGATCAGACGCAGGCGAAGCGCGCCCGCGAGGTCGCCGTGGCCACCGGCAAGCTGGTCAGCGGCGACGGCAGCCACCCCATTGGTTCGGTGCGGGTAGACGACGTCGCCGCCATGATTGAGTTCCTCACCTCCCACAAGCTCCTGGGCGACAAGAAGACGCCCAAGGCCGCCGAGGTGTGCGTTCCCCTAGGGCAGTAAGTACACGGGTGTCAGGGGCGCGCCGGTCGCGTCGTCATTCCTCCGGCGGGGAGTCCGGTGTCGGATCCTGCTCGCCGTCGTGGTGCTCGTAGTGAGCCATGCCCAGCTCGCGGTGCGCGATGCGCCGTAGCGCAAGGAGTACCGGCTCGTAGACCACGGTCCCCAGGACCGCCTGCCTCACCGAGTCCTCGCGCGACTGCCAAGGGACACGCTCGATATCGGCGCGCGCAGTCCGCCGCGCGGCCTCGACGTAAACGGCCAGCTGCTCCGAGCTCATGGCCATACCGATCTCCTCAGCGAAAGCCAGGGCCACGTCGAGGTGCCTGACCGCAGGATGCTCGGGGGAGCAGGGCAGGCCGAACTGCTCCAGTACCACACGCGCCTTGCCCGTCCTCGACTCCTCGTGCTGGTGAGGGGCTGGGATCGCCTCGGTCGCGAACTTCATCGCCTCCCACGGCTCCTGATCCGGTTGATTGATCACGTCGATGACATCACGCACCTGCTCAATGGATGCGCCTAGGACGTGCATGAGTCCCCGAATGAGGCGCAACCTCTCCAGGTGCTGAGTCCCGTAGTCAGACTGCCGCGCGTTAACGGGCGTACCGGCGGGTAGGAGGCCTTCGCGGATGTAGTACTTGATCGTCGCCACCGGGGTCCCGGACTCCTTGGCGAGCTCCGAGATACGCATGGTCCTCCTTCTTCAGCGGCGTCGCCGGGCCGTCGTGCAATGTCGCCCTGGTCCGAGCATACGAGCGCACACGGCCCCCGAGGCTCACGCGCGCCGATACCAAGGTTCAAAGGGAAACAGCTCAACCCCCTGAGACGGCAGAACGGCGGCAATGTCTCGCGTGACCTAGTTGGCAGAGAGCGTTGGGTTGACATATGGATAGCAGCGATATCTACTTAGATCGATACTTTCACTATCCAGTTAGGAGTCGTCTTGTCCACCCAGACCACACATCGTTCGCTCGGCGAGCCTTCCCCCACCTCGCCAACCACCGGAACCGGGGACCATCATCGAATCCCTCCTGCGTGGGTCATGCTTGCAATCGCCCTTCCCACCCTGATGACGTCACTGGACTCACTGGTGGTCACGATCGCGCTTCCGCAGATTCACCGGGACCTGGGGGCCTCGGTCACCGAGCTGCAATGGTTCGTCAATGCCTACACGCTCACTTATGCCACCTTGATCCTGCCAACCGCAGCACTGGGGGACCGGATCGGGCGCCGCAAGCTCTTCCTGTGGGCGGTGTTCCTGTTCACCTCAGCCTCAGCTCTGGCAGCACTGGCCTCCACACCCTTGGCACTCATCGGCGCCCGGGTGGCCCAAGGTGCCAGCGGGGCGGCCATCGGCTCACTGTCCCTGGCGCTCCTGGCCGACGCCGTACCCCCACATCTGCGAGAACTCGCCATCGGTGTGTGGGGCAGCGTCAATGGCCTGGGTGTTGCCGCCGGCCCCATCGTCGGAGGCGCCGTCGTTGAGGATCTGCACTGGAGCTTCATCTTCTGGATCAATCTCCCAGTGGGCGCCCTGTCCCTGTCACTGGGATGGTGGAGTCTTCGCAACGTCGTCACCGTAGGCAGGTCTGGGGCTCGGTCAACCGACCTCGTGGGACTGGCGATGGCGGCGACCTTCGTCTTCCCGTTGACCTGGGCACTGGTGGAGGGCAGCAGCCGCGGCTGGACCAGCCCCCTGGTTCTTGGATGCTTGGCTCTGGCACTGGCCTCATTGGCCGGCTTCATCTGGCGGGAGCGCACCGCTCGTAGTGCTTTTGTGCCAGCGCGCCTGTTCCGCGACCGGAGCTTCGACCTAGTCAACACCGTAGCGATGCTCTTCTCCGCAGGGATCTTCGGATCAGTGTTCCTCGTCAGTCAGTATCTTCAGATCGGGATGGGCTTTGGCCCACTGGAGTCGGGACTGCGC
This sequence comes from Actinomyces acetigenes, assembly GCF_031296635.1. NCBI lineage: Bacteria > Bacillati > Actinomycetota > Actinomycetes > Actinomycetales > Actinomycetaceae > Actinomyces > Actinomyces acetigenes. Next base: position 3,933 of record NZ_JASPFC010000004.1, on the reverse strand, counting down.
GCAGCACCATGGACCATGGTTCCCATGGTGGTGGCCCCGGTGGCGGGAGTGCTCGTCAAGCGCTACGGGCCACGGGCGGTGCTACTGATCGGTATGGTGCTGCAGACGGCGGCAGTAGGGTGCTTCGTGCTCCTGGCGCACACGAGCAGCGGTTACGGCCCCTACGTCCTGCCCATGCTCATCGCAGGTACTGGCATGGGGCTGACCTTCTCCCCGTTGGCAACCGCAGTCCTAGAGGGGATCGCGTCTCAGGACCGTGCCATCGTCTCGGGGGTCAATCAAACGGCTCGTCAGCTGGGGACGGCCACAGGCATCGCGCTGTGCACTGCCCTTTTCACCACCTTCGGCGCTTACGCCCCTGGTGAGAGATTCACCGCCGGACTCGTCCCAGCGCTGGGCGCCTGCACGGTTTTGCTGGTAGCGGCCACAGCACTTGTCATTGCCATGCCTCGCGGCCGGTTACAGCCGGCAGGCCAGCAGTGAGGAGACGAGGATGGCGCGCGCCCCGACCTCGTAGAGTTCGTCCATGACCCGGTTCATGTCCGCTCGCGGGACCATGGCGCGCACCGCCACCCAGTCGGGGTTCTGCAGCGGGGAGACGGTGGGGGACTCGATGCCCGGGGTAAGGGCCGTCGCCAGGTGCAGCTTGTTTATGGGGATGTCGTAGTCGACGAGCACGTAGGCGCGGGCGCGCAGCACTCCCTCCAGCCGCCGCACGAGCGTGGCCAGTCCGGGCTCTGCGCGGAACTGCTCGGTGGTGATGAGCACGGCCTCGCTGACGAGGATCGCATCCCCGAAGGTCTCCAGGCCGGCCGCCCGCAACGTCGTACCGGTCTCGACAACGTCGGCGATGAGGTCGGCCACACCCAGCTGGACGGAGGACTCCACGGCGCCGTCGAGGTGAACGGTCTGGGCCTCCACGCCCCGGGAGGCCAGGTAGCTGCGCACCAGGACGTCGTAGGAGGTGGCCACGCGGCGCCCGGCGACGTCGGCCAGGGAGCTCATCGTGCCCTTGGGGGCGGCGAAGCGGAAGGTGGAGCGGGCAAACCCCAGGGGCAGGTGCTCGACGGCGTCGACCCCGGAGTCCAGCAGCAGGTCCCGGCCGGTGATGCCGGCGTGCACGGTGCCCTGGCCGACGTAGACGGCGATGTCGCGCGGACGTAGGAAGAACAGCTCGACGTCGTTGGCCTCATCGACGAGCACGAGCTCACGGCCCGCACGGCGGGTGCGGTAGCCCGCCTCGGAGAGCATGGTGATGGCGGGATCGGACAGGGAGCCCTTGTTCGGGACGGCGATACGCAGCACGGCGGTTCCTGATCTGTGGTGGGGGAGTCGAACGAGGAGGCCTGAGAGGCCTGGGGACCTACAGGAAGCGGTAGACGTCCTGGAGGCTGTAGCCCTTGGCAACCATCATGACCTGGGCGTGGTAGAGCAGCTGGCTGATCTCCTCACAGGCGGCCTCATCGGACTCGTGCTCGCAGGCCATCCAGGCCTCGGCGGCCTCCTCCACGAGCTTCTTGCCGATGAAGTGGATCCCGCGGTCCAACTCCTCCACCGTCCCGGAGCCCTCAGGGCGGGTGGCTGCCTTGTGCTGCAGCTCGTCGAAAAGGTCTTCAAAGGTCTTCATGGGCCTAGGTTATCGGAAAGCCGGTAGTCCGATGACCGACTCCGTGCCATCTCGTGACGTCTGAGGCTCCAGTAGGGGCGGGCCACCTGGACATGTGATGGCTTGTTACCCATTGTGCTGCGGGAAGGCGGCTGGACGCCCTCAGTCGTTCTGATGCGTTCGGGATGTACTGCACGAGAGTCAAGAACCTACAGGGCAAGGTTCAGGGGTACCTCCAAGAGAGTCGGGGCGCGTGCAGTGCGCGCGCTCTGGCCATACATCTACATCCCCACCTTCGTGGAGTAGACCGATCCAAGGGGACCGGCTCGGGGGAGCGTTGGACCGGACCGCAGGGAGCCTGTACAGAAGCTCGTAGGGAACGGACAAGGGCAGCTGAAGCGAAGGTGCCCGGATCCACCATAAGTACTACTCCAGCGTCGATCACGCCAGCGGCTCGGGGCTGGCACGACAAGCGCTGGCTCCTTCGCCGTATGCGCACCTGGCGTTCATCGTCAGAACTCTGCGGTTCAGGTGCGCCTCCCTGGCACGTGGTGAGGGAAGCAGCGTTCGGCAGGCTACGGGGATTCTGCCGGTTCGTGAGGAGCGTGGGGGAGTCCTGTGTCAGAGGTTTTCCACAGGGTGTCTTGAGGGTCTGGTGTGGGGGCGTTGGGGCAGGTAGTGTCAATACACCGCTTGGACGGGCAATGTCGCCCGGCCGGGCGGGGTAAGGAGTTGTTTCGGCGGCGAGGAGGCTTCCGTGATGAGTGCGTCCCTACGATCCCCCAAGCCTGCGGGTGCCCGGGAGCCGGTATCCGGCTCTGGCAAGGTCGCCGCGTCGGAGCAGCGCCCCGTGAAGCAGGGCCACCACTCCCGCCTGGACCTCGACGGCCCCGGCGAGCACATGGAGCGAGCAGCTCCGACTGGAGGGGCGGAGCCGCCAAGTGGTCGATCATCCGTGTCGGAGCTGGGTCTTACCTCACGTGAACGCCACGCCCGCCTGGACCTCGGCGAGCACGCGGGGCGGGTGTCTCCGCCTGGAGGGGTGGAGCGGCCGAGCAGACGGCCAGCCACTTTGGGGCGGCGTCCCACCGCACACGACCGTCAGACCGGCCTGAACCTCGATGGCGTCGACGGGCACGCGGAGCAAGAGGCCCTGACCGTCAGTCCGGGACGGCCGCGTGGGGTGGTGCTGTCGTCGCGCAGGACTCGGCCCGGTTCTCGGCCCGGGGCTCGTTTCGGGCGCTGGCGGGGTGTGGCTGGCCTGGTGGTGTGTGTGCTGGCGCTGGGGGTGGCGGCCTGCTCGGTGAAGGACGCCAAGGCTGAGGCCAGCGTGAGCGCCAGCGCCAGCGCGTCGGCGGCTATCGCCCGGGCTGAGAAGGGCATTGCGGATGCCAACGCCTCTGCGACCGCCTCCCGGGAAGCGGCCCTGACCCCTGAGCTGCGCGCCAAGCGCGATGCCGCCCTGGCCGAACCCGCACCAGCCAAGCCCGAGCAGATGAATGACCAGACACGTGAGGGGGCAGCCATGACGGCCTGGTACTTCCTCGAGCTCTACCGCTACGCCTACATGACCGGCAACACCGCCGAACTCGCCGCCATGAGCGACGACCGCTGCCAGTTCTGCAAATCCGTGATAGACCGGGCCACCAAACTCCACCAGAACGGCGGCTGGGCGGACAAGTGGGACCAAGAAATCACGAACTACACATACTACGAGAAAATCGAAGGATACGACTACAACGAACTAGACGTGACTATTAATCATGATAAAATGATCTCCCATCCTGGAGGCGATAAAGCACCAGTAACTTCAGACCGCAAAGACAACGAAGTCCTGGACTTCGCAATCCGACACAACGGAACTCGCTGGATGATCGGAGAAGTTGAGGTGATAAACTCATGAAGTTCGATAGGGACGTGTTGTCTGTTATAGCTATCTTCTGTATTACAGTAGCCCCAAACACCATGGGAGACCCGAATTCAAACAGCCCAGAAGGTTCCATAGAATACGGAGCCACCAATGGTTCTCATTCCACTTCGGCACACGGAGTGCACCAAGAGAGGGTAGAAATACCTTCACCCTCCACGCCCTCCCAGGACGCCCCTCCCACCCCTCCTGGAACGACGGTGCAGTACTCTGATGATCAAACGAAGGCGGCGATACCTCACGGCAGTTGCAAATCTTACCAAGATGAGCACAAGAAAATGCGGGCTGCATGCAATTGGGATCCAGAGCCTGAACCCTCCGAGCCCGCCGGCGATGATGGGCCCCGCACGATCACGATCACCACTCGTCAGGCTGCGACGCTGATTGCTCAGGGCTCAGG